>CAMDMO010000006.1 GCA_945902255.1 Rickettsia typhi
TATTATTTAAAAGAGCAAGTTAGCAATTTAAAAAACGAGATAAAATCATCGTTTCGTGAAGATTCCATTAGAACAATACCAAGCCTAGAAGGTGAAAAAATTACTTTTACTTTAAGTGATGATGAGCAAAAAAAATCAGCTAAAAAAATAATTAGAAAAATTAGCAAAAAAGTTGAAATTGATGAAAATTCCGATCGTTTTGAAATTTATTTTTCAAATCAGGAAGTATTGGAAATGAGGCAAAATCTTATTAAGCAATCAATTGAAATTGTGCGTCGCAGAATTGATGAAAGCGGCACAAAAGAGCCAACAATTCAGGCTCAAGGTGATAATAGAATTTTATTACAGGTTCCTGGAATTGAAAATTCTTCTGAATTAAAATCAGTGCTTGGAAAAACCGCTAAAATGACTTTTCATTTTGTAGATGATAAAACTTTTGCAAGTAATTCTATGGTTGCCGATTCAGATTCAGAGGTGCTTCATGATGATGAGGGTCGTTCTTATTTAATCAAAAAAGAGGTAATTTTAAGCGGTGATTTATTAGTTGACGCTAATCCAACTTATCACGAAGGTCAGCCCGCAGTTTCTTTTAGATTTGATGATATTGGCTCAAAAAAATTCGCTCAAATAACCAAAGATAATGTTGGAAGAATATTTGCGATTATTTTAGATGGCAGAGTTATAACAGCGCCAAGAATCAATAGCGTGATTAACCAAGGATCTGGAGTGATTTCTGGTAATTTTACAGTTGCAGAAGCCACTGAAGTTGCGCTTTTACTTAGAGCTGGAGCGCTTCCAGCGCCATTAAAAATTGTTGAAGAAAGAACAGTTGGCCCATCACTTGGTCTTGATTCCATTAGAAGCGGAGCTATTTCAGCGGTTGCAGGACTTATCTTCGTTGCCTTTTTTATG
The DNA here is from genome assembly GCA_945902255.1 of Rickettsia typhi. Lineage (GTDB taxonomy): Bacteria > Pseudomonadota > Alphaproteobacteria > Rickettsiales > UBA1997 > UBA2645. The sequence goes on from CAMDMO010000006.1 coordinate 913, forward strand.
ATGTTATTTTATGGGTTTTTTGGATTTATCGCTAATGTTGCGATGCTAATTAATATCGCGATAATTTTATCAATTTTATCTTTAATTGATGCAACGCTAACCTTACCTGGAATTGCCGGTATTGTGTTAACCATGGGCATGTCGGTTGATGCGAATGTTCTAATTTTTGAGCGCATCAAAGAAGAATTGCGTGAAAAAAAGAGCGTATTTTTATCAGTTGAACAAGGTTTTCATCAAGCATTTCGCACAATTACTGACTCTAATATTACAACTTTAATTGTAGCATTTTTCCTTTATTTATTTGGCAATGGGTCAGTTAAAGGATTTGCAGTAACTCTTTCAATTGGCATTGTTTCATCAATGTTTTCAGCTATAGTTTTGACCCGTATGATGATTGCTATTTGGCTTAAAAAAAGAAAACCTAAAAAACTTAGCCTAATCTAAATGACGCGTTGTAAAATCAAAATTCAGTCACAGAGTTTATTCTTTCTGATTTTTTTTGCTGCCTTTATTTTTTTTAATAAAGCTAATGCAATTCCAAGTGTTAGCGCTTCCAACACTCCTTCTGCGCCAACCACCATTAAAGCCGATACTATTGACGGTGATAAAATTTCCAATGTTTTAACCGCTAATGGAAATGTTGAATTGGATAAGGGAAATAATAAAGTTTATGCAGATCAAATAATTTATGATAAAAGCGGTGGCAACATTAAAGCCAATGGAAATGTAAAGGCGAATAATGTTGAAATTGGTAAAGTGAAGGCAAAAGAGGCTGTTATAAAAGATGATTTTAGCAGTGGAACATTTACAGAAAGTAAGATGATTTTTAATGATGGTTCTTACATGACATCCCCTCAAATTGATCGCAAAACTCCAGAAATTACAGTATTGCAAAAAGCAATTTATTCAATTTGTCCAAGTCCAGAAATCAGCTTAAATAATGATCTTGCTGGTGAAAAAAGAGATATGGCATCTATAAAATCTAAATCTACCACAATTGATCGCACTCAAAATGTTGCAAGATTAAAAGGTGCGACATTTAGATTTTACAATTTTCCGATTTTCTATACCCCATATATGAAAGTGTCGCTTGATAAAAACGGCAGACAATCTGGTTTTTTAACCCCTAGTTATGTTAGAAGTACCAATTTAGGTACTGGTATAAAGGCCCCATATTTTATTGATATTGCACCAAATATGGATTTAACGATTATACCATTTTTTAGTTTTACTAGTAATCAAGTTATCGTAAATAATAAATTTCGTCATATGAATTCTTATGGTGAATATGAAATGAATTTCGAAATTGCGAATAATAAACTTTTAGCAAATGCAAATACCGCAAATACAGCAGTGATTAATAAAACCAATAAAAAATATCGCTGGGATATTTATGGAAATGGTGAGTTTGATTTTACAAATAACACTGGTTTGAACTTTGTTGGAGATACCGTTGGAGATCGAAATTATCTTAGAAATTATTATAATAACTTTGCAAACTCCACAATATCAAAGGTTAACCTTGATTATATTCAGGGCCGCACCTATCACGCAATCAAGGCTATTAGATTTCAAGAGTTAGAAAATATCGTAACCGAGGATGCCGCTCCATTTGTCTTGCCAACAATTGATTCTCACATTGAAACCAAGCCATTCTTTTTTAAAGAAAAACTAGTACTAACTTCAAATGCAACAGTAATAACTCGTCAAGATGGTTTGCAATATCGCAGAGTAACCTTTGTTCCCGAAGCAAATATTCCATTCAACTTAAAGGGTAATTTATTTAATCTTGGCAGCAGAGTGCAAAATGATTTTTATTCCCTAGAAAATAATTTTAAACTTATTGATCGTAGTAATAATTTTAATCAAACCGAAAGTAATACTAAGCCTGAATTTTCAGCTAGCTGGAGAATGCCGTTAATCAATAAAACCAAAACCAATACTTTAATGTTTGAGCCAATGGTGAATATCGTTACCAGCACTTTTACAAAATCTTATAGCAAATTACCAAATGAAGATAGTAACAATTCTGAACTTACGGTGAGTAATCTTTTTGTAAATGATCGTATTTCTGGTTTTGATCGTAACGAAGCGGGAAGGCGCATAAGTTATGGTGCTAAAACTTCCTTATTTAATAAATATGGTGAATTTGGGCTTACCATGGGTCAGAGTATTAGAAAAAGCAGCAAAAAACAGGATATAATAATAAGAGGTTTTGCTGACAATAATAAATCTAATATTGTTGGGCAGGCGATGTATAAAGCGACAAAATATTTTTCTACCACTTACTCTTTTCAGCTTAATGAATCAAATTATAGAAACGATGTGAATCAGCTTACAACTCTACTTTCTTTTTCTCGCATTAGTTTTGGCACTGATTATCTTTTGCTTAAAAAAAATGCTCAAAATTTAAATAAAGTTGAGCAATTATCCGCTTCCTCTTCTCTAAAAGTAAGTAATGACTGGAGGGTGTCTGTTGCAATATCTAAAGACATGGTTTTAGGAAGGGTTCTTTCTAGAAGCTTAACCTTATTTCGTGATGGATGCTGTACAACATTTGGATTTTCTGTAGTTGAAAGCAATCCCAGCAGCCTTACCAAACCACAAAAAACTTTTAATTTGAGTTTATCTTTTAAGAATTTATAATAAATCCAAGAATTTAACTTAAAAAAACGAGGTAAAAATGACTAAAGAAACAAGTGATAATAATTTTACAAAAGATGTTCTTGAATCAAAACAGGTAGTATTAGTAGATTTTTGGGCTCCTTGGTGTGGACCTTGTCGTCAATTATCGCCAATCGTTGATGAATTGGCTCGCGAGATGGAGGGAAAGCTAGAAGTGTTTAAATGTAATGTTGATGATAATCCTGAAATTCCATCAAAACATATGGTGCGCGGAATTCCAACTTTAATGCTATTTAAAGATGGTAAAGTGCTTGATACTAAAGTTGGAGCCTTACCAAAATCTTCTCTTTATGAATGGGTAAAAGGTAATCTTTAGATAAATTTAATGCTTGAAGAATTTTATCTAAATAAAGTAGAAATTTTAAAAAAATCACAGGAATTTTTTATAAACTCCAGCTCTATGATTCCTAAAATTGGAATTGAGCTGGAGTTTTTTTTGTTAGAAAAAAATTTACAGGCCGTTGAAAATCAAGCAATAGTGGCTGATTTTATTGCTGAGCTAAAGGCGGAAGTTCTAAAAAAAATTCCATTAATTTATCAAATTGAAAAAGAGCAAGGTGCTTCACAAATTGAAATTAAAACTTCTTTTATTTCAGACTTATCAAATCTTGCTTTTGAGTTAGAGAATGTAAAAAACTTTGTTAAAAATTTTGCGCTTAATAAAAATTTTATTGCCTCTTTTGCGTCTCAGCCATTTTTAGATGATTGCGGAAATGCACTGCAGTTTAATATTTCCCTTCATGATAAAAATGATAAAAATATTTTTGAATTTGATCAAAAAATTTTAGATAATGCAATTGCAGGATTGCTTGAAATGACTGATTATATGATGGTTTTTTTAGCGCCAAAGAATGAAGATTATAAAAGATTTTCTCTTGAGGTAAATCGTGAATTATTTCGCAGAGGAAAATTTAGCGCGCCAGTAAATTTAAGCTTTGGAGCTGATAATAGAACTTGTGCAATTCGCATTCCTTCGCTTAAAAAATCCGTGAGGTTGGAATATAGAATTGCAGCAGCTGATGCGGATTTATTTTTGAATATATCAGCAATTTTATTGGCGATGTTTTGCGGAATTGAGAATGAATTGAATACTGAAAGATTGGGATTTACTAAAATTTTTGGAAATGCTTTTGATGATGATTATAAGACGAGAAGTTTTTGTGGAGATTTAGAGATGGCTAAAAATAAATTTTATTCTGAAAAAAATTTTATAAGAGATAAAATGCTGAGTTTTTTGACAATCCACCCAGCTTTAGAACATCCAAACTATCGTCATCCTTGGCTCGCAGAGCCGAGGATCTCATGAGCTTTATTTTGAAGTGTCAACTATCATGAGATCCCAGCGCTGGGCGTGGTTTGTAACCGCGCCCACACTTTCATAACCTATTTTAAACATTGCATGAAGTATGAGGGCGGAGTTACAAACTCCGCCCAGCTTGGGGAACGTCTCAACTATCGTCATCCTTGGCTCGCAGAGCCGAGGATCTCAGAAGCTTTACTTTGAAGTGCCAAACCATCACGAGATCCTCGATGCTTACGCATCAAGGATGACGAGAATTGGAAATGATTACGAAGATTATACAAGAATTGGGAATGATTATGAAGATTACAAGCAATGGACCAGCGCCAACACTTTCTAACCCTATTTTAAACATTGCATGAAGTATGAGGGCGGAGTTACAAACTCCGCCCAGCTTGAGGACCAATAATAAGATTTAAATAATAGACCTGATTTTAAAAATCTATCGCGCGACAATTTACCTGCCAATCACCGAAATGGGTGGGATCTAGCTTTTCATTCTTTATTACTTGTTGTGGCTTTTCACCTAGTTTTTCATCTATTTTTTTATCCTTTAAATCAGAGCACTGGCAAGATTCGCTGCATTTTTCTTTTATTTGCAATGTTGGAATATCTTTATTCATGACCACCAACCTCGCGACTAACTGGTCCTGTGCGACCTTCTAGTTTAGAATCAAACTGAGTGCCAGGTGTGACATTGGATAATTGGGCTTTTGTAACTTCATTTGTCATGGGAGGAACTGCCGATGGAAAGGAGGTTAAGTTGCCGGGTCCACCTACAAGATGACCATCAGCAATATCTTCAAAAGGATTGCTATTGAAGGTCCCCGATCCCATAACATCATGAATAAAATCCACACTTGCACTTCCAATTGGTGGAGCAATTTGAGTACTTTCCACGGTCTTGCCAATGCCTTCACCGCCAACGGTCTGTGCTATTCCTTTACTTCCCACAATATGATTCGAGGCATGAGCGACTGGCGTATTCAGCTTATGTGATGGATCTTCGTGTGATTCCGCACCTATACTTGGGCCACGCATAATATCTCCTTAAAATTTATTTAGAAGAAGCAACAGCAGCAATCGCAGCCGTATTTAAAATATCGCTCACTGAAGAGTTCATGGTAACAATTTGTACTGATTTTTCAAAGCCATCTAAAATTGGCCCAATCACTGTGCAATTACCTATTTCTTCAAGAAGTTTAGTTGCAATGCTTGCTGAATGCAATCCGGGGCAAATTAAAATATTTGCTGGAGCGCTTAGGCGACAGAAAGGATAACGAGACATTTTATCCATATTTAAAGCCACATCAGCAGTCATTTCACCATCATATTCAAAATCTACTTTTGTTTCATCAAGAATTTCTACAGCATGTTTAATTCTTGAAGATTCAGTTTTTAGGGCGCTGCCGAAATTAGAAAATGATAAGAAAGCAACTCGTGGTTCATATCCCATATTGCGAACTTTTTTAGCGGTTTGAATTGCAATATTTGCTAAATGTTCCGATGAAGATAGTTCTGAACAAGCGGTATCAGAAATAAAAATTGTTTTGCCTTTAGAAATTACCATTGAAATTCCTAAAACAATTTGACCTTTTTTATTTTTAATTACTTTCCAAACATCAGTTAGTGATTTGCGATATCCGCGAGTAAGACCTGTAACAAGAGCGTCACCATCGCCGCAAGCAAGCATTGAAGCCGCAAAAATATTGCGATCATTTTTTACCATGCGTGAACAATCTGAATAAAGAACACCTTCGCGCTGTAATTTTTTATAAAGATGTTCGGCAAATTTATTATTTTCTTCAGAAATTGAAGCATTATAAATTTTGATTCCTTCAGGATTAACATTGGCTTCAGCCATATTTTCTAAAATGCGCTTTTCTTTTCCAATTAAAATTGGTGTGCCATAACCATTATCGCGCCACATTGCCGCAACTCTAATAACTTCTGGTTGTTCACCTTCAGCAAAAATTACTCTTTTTGGTGATCTTTCTAATTTGTCAAAAATCATGCCAAGGCTGTTAACTGTAGGATCACGCCTTGCCTGTAATTCTCTTTTATAAGCGTCCCAATCTTTAATTGGTTTTCTAGCAACTCCACTTTCAACTGCTGCCCTAGCAACTGCAACTGGCACAACGCTAATCAAACGAGAGTCAAATGGGGTAGGGATGATATAGTTCGGGCCAAATTTCATGTCGCGTCCACCATAGGCTTTTATAACCTCTTCTGGAACATGTTCGCGAGCAAGCTCTGCAATTGCTTTTGCGGCAGCAATTTTCATTTCTTCATTAATTGTAGAAGCGCGAACATCCAAAGCGCCACGGAAAATGTAGGGAAAGCCCATTACATTATTTACTTGGTTTTCATAATCACTTCTGCCGGTTGCAACAATTGCATCATCACGAGTTGCATGAACTTCTTCGGGAGTAATTTCTGGATCAGGATTTGCCATAGCGAAAATCACTGGATTTTTCGCCATTGATTTTACCATTTCTTTTGTAACTGCACCTTTTACTGAAAGGCCTAAAAACACATCTGCGCCTTTCATTGCGTCAGCTAAGCTGCGAGCTTTGGTATTTACCGCATGAGCACTTTTCCACTGGTTCATTCCTTCAGTTCTGCCTTTGTAAATTGTTCCTTTAGTGTCGCATAAAATTGCATTTTCATGAGGAAGACCCATTGCTTTTAAAAGTTCTAAACAGGCGATTCCAGCGGCTCCAGCGCCATTTACTACAACTTTAATTTCTTTAAATTTTTTACCAGAAATGTGTAAAGCGTTGATAATGCCGGCTGCAGAGATGATTGCAGTTCCGTGCTGATCATCATGAAAAACTGGAATATCCATTAATTCACGAAGTTTGCTTTCAATAATAAAACATTCAGGAGCCTTGATATCTTCAAGGTTAATGCCGCCCCAAGTTGGCCCTAAATATTTTACTGCATTGATAAATTCGTCAGCATCTTCAGTTGCAACTTCAATATCAACCGAATCAATATCGGCAAATCTTTTAAATAAGACTGATTTTCCTTCCATAACTGGTTTTCCTGCAAGAGCTCCAAGATTTCCAAGCCCAAGAACTGCCGTTCCGTTTGAAATAACCGCTACATAATTTCCTTTTGAAGTGTAATCATAAGCTAAATCAGGATTTTTTTGAATCTCTAAGCATGGAATTGCAACACCCGGAGAGTAAGCTAAAGCTAGATCGCGTTGAGTGTTAAGTGGTTTAGTTGCGTGCATTGCAACTTTTCCGGGTTGACCTTGAATGTGAAATTGTAAAGCTTCCAAATCTTTTGAAGATCTTTTATCGCTATTTTTTACTGTATTTTTTTTAGCTGACATGTTTTTAATATTTATAATTAATTATTTGATTTATTGATTATCTCAAGCATAGTTTTTTAAAAATTTAATGTCAAAAATTGTTTAACCATGAGCTCTTTAATAATAGATAAAAGTAAGAAATTCAGTCAATTTTTTGATCAAAAAGCTGAAGTAAGAAAAATCGATTTTTTAGTGTTGCATCATATTGAAGCGAATTCAGCTCAACATGCTATAGATCAGCTTTTAGAGCATAAAGTTAGCTCTCATTTTGTAATAGATGAAGCGGGAAATATTTTTGAATTAGTTGATGAAAATGATATTGCATATCACGCCGGAATAAGTCATTGGAAAGGATTTGAGAGTTTGAATAAAAACTCAATAGGCATTGAATTTATTAACCAATCACCTTTTAAAAAGAAGTTTGAAATGCTTCAAATGCAAGCTGGAGTAAGGTTAATTAAATATTTAATTAGTAAATATAATATTCAAAAAAATAATATTTTAGGTCATTTGGACATAGCTTATCATGCAAAAAGTGATTCCAACCCTTCAACGCTAGATCGCAAGCAAGATCCTTCTGAGTTATTTGACTGGCAATTTTTAAGTGAAAATGATATAGGAATTTATCCTAAAATTACTTTGAAAAAAACTTCTGATAAGGTTTTATTTAAAATTGGTGATAAAAATATTGAAATAAAATTAATCAAAGAAAAATTAGCAAAATTTGGTTATAGAATTTTGAATTTAAATGAAGAATTTGATTTTGAGATGGAGAGTTTGGTAAGGGTTTTTAACCGCAGATTTAATCAAAGTAAGTTTGAATCTAATGCGAATGTCTGGTATTTAAGCTGTGAGTTGATTTTAGACGAGTTGTTGAATTAAAAGGGGTCTGACCCCTTTTTTCTGGTGTTTTTAATTTCTCAAAGTTGCCGTTTTTTCATTTTTATTTTTTTGCTCAAGAGTGCCGCAACCGCCCTTCCTTCAGCTACCGAATTTGTGCCTAAAATAAATGTTTGATTTGGCTTTAGTTCAAACACAATCTCAACTTGGTTTTTATCGTTAATATTTGGTGCGGCTGCTTCTGATTTTTTACCAGAAATAATTTTCCACTTACTAACGCCTAACTTCCAGAGTAATTTTGCCTTATCTTTATCAACTGACAATAAAGAGATCTCCCTATCTTCACTATTGCTTTGCGGTGTAATTTTTTGATTATTTACCCAAACAACCCACTCATTAGCATTAAAATACATGATAGAGGATAGGTAAATATAAGATCTTTCACTTTCTTGAGATTTTTTATCTTCTGATTTTAAACCCTCATCTTCTTTCTTTTTTTTCTTACTATCTGCAGAAGCAAGAGTGCCGTCAGAAGAATAGTCATCTGGGTTATATACTTGGTTATTTTTTAGTGAATCAATGGCGTGATTTGATCTTTCAATTTCTTCTGATTCAAACATTAAAGATTCTAGTTTTTTGCCCGTAATAATATCTTTAACTTTATCAATTATATCTTTAGCAGTACCATTATCATTTTTAGTTGCTGCAGAAGTTATTTCGATTGGATTTTTATTATTTTGTTCCGGACTTTTATTTGGAAGATTGGCTTCTACTAATGTTGATTTTGTTTTTGAAAATCCATTATTTAGAGGTAGAAAAAAAAATGATACTAACAGTAAAGCTTTGGGTAGTTTATTTTTTTGCATTAGCTTTCTCCGGAATCGTTTCTTTAGCAGATTTTGAAGGATCTAATTTATCCTTATAGGCATACCAGAAAAAATCTACTTTTCCTGATACTGCGCCAGTTCCTTTACCAATGCTAAGTGCAATTAGATCTTGATCGGTATAACTTTTAATTTTTCTAATATCGGCGCTATTTACAACTTTATATCCAGGAAGATATGAAATAAATTCTTCAATAAAAGATATTGCTGATATATCGTCAGTTGCCTCAAAGGTTAGATTAACGGTTGTAAATAAAACATTTACTGTGGCGCGATTAAAAATTCCATCTTTTAGGGTTTCGGGTAAAGTAACTTTAATAGATGGTTGAATAATTCCATATTTTTCGGCTACGGAGGCTAGCTTTGCGTTAACATCGTCCATCTTAATTCCGTTAACATTTTTTTTATTCGCTGAAATGCCGCTCCAAGATTCTCGATATTTTTTTATTTCAATTGTTTTGCTTTGCAGTTCAGTAATTTTTCCCCTAACTTCATTAGTGTCTCTTCTAATTTTTTGAATGCGGTTTTGCAAATTATCTTCTTGACTAATGTTGTAAACAATGACTGAAACTAGAGTAGCAATCAGAGAGATCAAGATTACGCAAGCGATAATAATTTTTCTACGCAGAGCTGGAATTTTCATGAGCCTTTAGTTATCGTAAAATCAATTTGGAAATTGTAATATTTTTGGTTAAAATCTATATTTTTTGGCAGGTCTGGTGATTTTATTTTACTATTAGTAAAGTTTTTTCTTAGCTCAGATGTAACATCATCAATTCCCTTGAATAAATCTTCAATATCACCGCTTTTATTAAAGATGTCTCCTGAAACAGTAAGGGAATAATTGCCTGATGAAGATGGTGATTTTGAAATAAAGTTAGTTAGCGAATAATTAAAGCCTTTTAATTTTACAGAGTAATTTTTTAGAAAACTAAATTTACTATATAAATCTGAAAAATTTATACTCACCCCTCCTAAAGTTTCATCAATTTTACCAAAATCCATAACCCTTTCAAGCTCTACAGCATTACCTTCTTCATCGTTGATAGCCTCACCATTAAATGCTAAAGTTTTAACCTTATTGAATTCTTGAACTGCGGAAAGCTTTGCTGCATCGGCCATGTCAACCATTTCACCAACCTTATCTTGGGAAAAAATTGTATATAGTGATATTGTAATTGTGGTAAGCAATAAGAATAAATTTGCTGCATAGGTAGCTTGTAGAGCGAAGAATAGTTTTTCTATGGCATTAATTTTTGGCGTAGAAAATTTTAAATTTTTTTTCGATTTAAAAAATACTCTTGAAATTAACAAGTCGCACAATCCGTCATCTTGTTGATTTATGTCTAAAGAGGCTATTTCAGTGGCAATTTGTGGTAAAGTATAATAGCTAAAGCTGATTTCAGAGTTACTATTTGAGTTTTTAATTTTAGTTAAAACTGCATCTGATAAAATATTTACAATATTTAATTGAGAAATTAGCAAATCAGGAAAAAGGCGTTTTAAATATTCGAAAGTACTTCTAATATCTTGCTCATATTTTTTTATAAAATCATCCTGATCAAAGTCGTAATTTACTGCGCGAGTAAAAACGATACCACTATTAGAAAATACAATTTGTCTAGTTCCACTGACTTTATCTTGTAAAATAAAGCAATAGAGATCATTTTTTTTATCTTGAGATTTTGAAGCTGCCTCAACTTTGCTTTTTACCAAATTAAAAAGACTAAAAACTTCAACTGGCAACATATAAATTCCAACCAAGCGATTTTCTTGGTCATTCATTATAAACTCAATCCAGCTGTTAATCACTTCAGATTTTGACGCAGAAACAAATAGGCAATCCCATTTATCTTTGCGTTGTTTTTTGGGATTTAAAATGATGTAGTTTTTAAAGCTTTCTTTGTCGCTATCGCTAAGCATGTCGCGTAAAACCAAATGGTGTAAATCTGGCTTTGTAACCGCGGGATAGATTTTTTTCTTATAGCTTTGGTCAAGTGTATCAAGTAAAATATAGACAGGCGCGGATTTGTTTTTTTTAAAAAGGGTTTTTAGTTCTTCCTTAGCTGCATCATTAAATTCTGGTAAAAAAATCTGACTTTCAACGCTTTTTTTTTCATGCAGACAAACAAGCGCCCCATGGGTTCCAATGGTTATAACAAATTTTTTTTCAGAAAACATTTGAGTTTGCTTTAGTTTAAAAATAACATGGGTCTTAGTTAAGCATTTAAATTAAAATAGTAAAATGATTATTGGAATTGGAATCGATTTAATTTCAGTTGTAAGAATTCGACATCTAATGACTGAATTCAAAGAAAATTTTGCAAAAAAAATTTTTACAACAAAAGAGATTGAGCAGGCAAGTAAAATAAAAATTCTAGATGAAGATTATTCAAAATTAGCTTCTTTTTACGCAAAAAGATTTGCGGCAAAAGAGGCTTTTGCAAAAGCCATTGGGCTTGGCATTGGCAGAGGTGTTGATTTTAAAGATATTGAAATAGAAAATGATGAGATGGGTAAGCCAAAAATTAATATTTTAAATGGTAAAGAAACCTTTTTAAAAGAACATTTTAAGTGTAAAAATTTTAATATTCATCTCTCTTTAAGTGATGAAAAATCAATGGCGAACGCTATTGTAATTATTGATTCAATATGATTAAAAAAGAAAAAATTCTTGTTATTGGTGCTGGTGCTTGGGGAACTGCAATTGCTAACCTTGTTGCAAAAAATTCTTATGAAGTTTTCATTAGCGCAAATCATCAAAAAATAGTTGATGAAATTAATCAAAAAAATAGCAACCAAATCTTTTTGCCAAAAGTTTCTTTAAGCGATAATATTACTGCTATAAATGCTTTTGATGTTGAAATAAAAAAATGTGATTTGGTTTTTATTGCAACTCCATCAAATTCAGTTGAATCTATTTTAAGGAAAATTGCTTCGCTTAAAATAGGCTTAAATACTGGTTTTATAATATGTTCTAAGGGTTTAGATCATCAAAAGTTAAAATTTTTTAGTGAAATTTTTAGTGAAATTTTACCGCTAAATAAACTAGCAATTTTATCTGGGCCAAATTTTGCGCTTGAGGTTGCAACTTCCTCTCCAACCATTACTAGCATTGCTTCAATTAACAAAGTTTTTGCACAAAAAGTTATTAAAATTTTGAATAATGATTATTTTAGTGCTCAATATTCTTCTGATCCAATTACGGTTGAAATTTGTGGAGTGATGAAAAATATCATTGCAATTGGATGTGGATTAATTGACGGCTTAAATTTAGGGCAAAATGCAAAGGCCGGCCTTGTAAATCAAGGAATTGTAGAGATTTTACTATTGTGCAAAAAGATGAAAGGCAAGGGCGATTTAGCTAATCCAGCGGGGTTTGGCGACATCTTTTTAACCTGTGCTAGCACGAAGTCGCGCAATAATGCCCTTGGTTTTGCAATTGCCCAAAAACAAAGCTATGCTGAAATTCAAAAAGAAAGCAAAAAAACCTTTGAAGGAGCTGCAGCGGCGGTTTCTGTGGTTAAACTTGCTAAAAAACTAAAATTACGATTGATTTTATGTGAAACAATCAATCAAATCCTTGATTCAAAACTATCAGAAAAGCAAATTAAAAACTTAATCATTAAAGCAATTTTTCAAAAATGATCGATACAATTCTAATCATAGATTTCGGCAGTCAAGTCACTCAACTTATTGCGCGCAGAATTCGTGAGCTAAATATTTATTCTGAAGTTAAAAATCCTGACATAACAATTTCTGAAATTAAAAAAATAAATCCTAAGGGAATTATTTTTTCTGGAGGACCTTCCTCAGTTTATGAAAAAGGTGCGCCAACAATTGATAAAAAAATTTTCGATTTAAAAATTCCAATTTTGGGAATTTGCTATGGCGAACAACTTATTTGCCATTTACTTGGTGGGAAAGTTGGAAATTCTTTTGAAAGAGAGTTCGGTAAGGCCGAAATTACAATTATTTCAAATTCAAAACTTTTTAAATCAGTAAAAAATAAACAAGTTTGGATGAGTCACGGAGATCATATTAGCAAGATTCCACAAGAATTTGAAGTGATTGCCAAAACCCCAAAGGCACCATTTGCCGCAATAGCTAATGAAAAAAGAAAAATATATGGTGTGCAATTTCACCCAGAAGTTTTGCACTCAATTGACGGTAAAAAAATAATTGAAAATTTCGTAACTCAAATTTCTGGATGTTCGAAAAATTGGAGCATGAAAAACTTCAAAAAAGATGAAATTTCTGAAATTAAAAAAATTGTTGGTAAAAAAAGAGTTATTTGCGGACTCAGTGGAGGCGTTGATTCTTCTGTTGTTGCGGCATTAATTAATGAAGCAATAGGTAAGCAATTAACCTGTATTTTTGTTGATCATGGTTTGTTGCGCAAAGGCGAAGGAAAACAAGTTGAAGAAGTTTTTGCTAAAAAATTCAAAACCAATTTAATTTATGTAAATGCTGAGAAGCTTTTCTTATCTAAGTTAAAAGGCGTTTCCGATCCTGAGAAAAAAAGAAAAATTATTGGTAAAACTTTTATTGAAGTTTTTGATAAAGAAGCGGCAAAAATTAAAGATGCAGATTTTTTAGCACAAGGCACACTTTATCCAGATGTTATTGAATCTTCTCACCCAAATAAAGGCGCAAGTCACACTATAAAATCACATCATAATGTTGGCGGTCTGCCAAAAAATATGAAGTTAAAATTGCTTGAGCCAGTTAGAATGTTATTCAAAGATGAGGTGCGGGTTTTGGGTCGTGAACTTGGATTGCCTGAGCATGTGGTTGGTCGTCATCCTTTCCCGGGGCCGGGGCTTGCGATTAGAATAATTGGCGAAATTACTCCAGAAAAAATAAAAATTTTGCAAGAAGCTGATGCAATTTATATCGAAGAAATAAGAAAAGCAGGTCTTTACGATAAAATTTGGCAAGCTTTTTCAGTATTATTACCAATTAAAACCGTTGGTGTAATGGGCGATGCAAGAACTTATGAAAATGTTTTAGCGCTTAGAGCGGTAACTTCAGTTGATGGAATGACGGCGGATGTTTATAATTTTAAATCAGAATTTTTATGCGCAGTTACTAATCGCATAATTAATGAAGTAAGAGGAATTAATCGCGTGGTTTATGACTTTACCTCAAAACCACCAGGAACTATTGAGTGGGAATAGAGCTGCAGTATTCTTCTAGTTGCCGCCGCTGGGCGTGGTTTAATAATCGCGCCCTAATATTCATGCAATTTTGCAATATTATAAAAAATATTAAACAAACTAAATATGTCAAAATTCGAATTACCATATAATCAACAAATCTCAAAAGAGCAAAAAACTCTTTATAAAAACGCTCGTATAATTGATCCGGAATCAGGATATGACGAGTTGGGAGATCTTCTTACGATTGGTGATAAAATTTCTGATTTTGGTAAAAAACTTTCCGCAGAAGATGCTGAAACAATTGATTGCAAAGGTCATATCTTATCTCCGGGATTAATCGATATTCAAGTTCATTTTCGTGATCCAGGACAAACTCATAAAGAAGATTTATCTAGCGGAAGCAGATCTGCTGTGGCTGGAGGAATTACCACTGTTGTTTGTCAGCCAAATACCAATCCAACTCTAGATTCGGTTTTAACATTTGATTATCTTCGTCTTAAATCTCGTGAAACCGCTTATTGTAATGTAAAAGCCTATGGCTGCATCACAAAAGCCATGAAAGGTGAAGAACTTGCTGATATGCATAGTCTTAAAGAAGCTGGTGCAGTTGGTTTTACCGATGATGGATTGCCGGTGATGAATGCTAATGTAATGCGCCGCGCTTTTGAATATTCTAAAAATCTTAATGTAGTAATTGCACAACATGCAGAAGATTTAAACCTAACCAATAAAGGCTGTATCAACGAAGGAAAGGTTTCTCTTGAACTTGGAGTTAGAGGAATTCCTAATATTTCCGAATCAGTAATTGTTGAGCGTGATTTGGCAATTCTTGAGGCGGTTGGGGGGCGTTATCACTTGCTTCATGTTTCAACTAAAGAAGCTTTGAATGCAATAAAAAGAGCAAAAGAAAAAGGCTTGAATGCTACTGTGGAAGTGTCTCCACATCACTTTACGCTAAATGATGAACAGGTTTTAAAATCTGGCACTAATGCTAAAATGAATCCGCCATTACGCAGCGAAGAAGATCGTCTGGCTTTAATTGAAGGTTTGCGCTCTGGTTTAATTGATGCAATTGCAACTGATCATGCTCCTCATGATTTAACTTCAAAAAATAAAACTATTGAAGAAGCAACTTTCGGAATTGTTGGTGTGGAAACTATGTTGCCAATTTCTTTAGCTCTATATCATCAAGGCGTGCTTAATCTTAGAGATTTATTGGCAAAAATGACCTGCAACGCCGCTAAAATTATTAATTTTGATGGTGGAGTAATTAAAAAAGGCGCAAGAGCAGATTTAGTTTTGATCGACTTAAATTCTGAATGGGAAATTGATTCGCAAAAATTTTATAGCAAATCTAAAAACTCGCCTTTTGATGGCTTTAAAGTAAAGGGTAGAGCGGTTAGAACAATAGTTGCCGGAAAAACTGTTTATGAAATTTAATTCAAAAATTTTAATAATTGCTGGCTCTGACTCTTGTGGCGGAGCTGGCATTCAAGCTGATTTAAAAACTGCAACTGCCCACAAAACTTACGCCGCCGCCGCTATCACCTGTCTTACCGCTCAAAATACTCAAAAAGTTTTTTTAGTAGAAAATGCTTCAATTAATTTCTTACGCCAGCAGCTGGAAGTTGTTTTAGATGATATAAAATTTGATGCGATAAAAATTGGAATGCTAGGAACTTCTGAAATTATTGATTGCGTAGCAGATGTTTTAAATAAAAAAGCTAAAAATATTCCGCTGGTTTTAGATACGGTTATGGTTGCAACTTCAGGTGATTTATTATTGGAAAAAAAAGCTGTAGAATCCCTAAAATCTAAATTAGTAAAAGGTGCATTTATTGTTACACCAAATATTGATGAAGCAGAAGTTTTGGCAAATATGAAAATAAAAAATTTGGAAGATATGAGATGTGCCGCCATAAAAATCAAAGCTATGGGCGCAAAAAATGTTTTAATAAAAGGTGGTCATTTAAATTTTTCTGATAAAAAAATTCATAATCTTCTGCTGGATGAAAAAAATAAATTTTATATAATTAGTAATAAGAAAATTGAAGTTAAAAAGCTTCACGGAACTGGATGCACATTAGCTTCGGCAATTGCTTGCAATTTGGCAAAAAAACTTGATTTAGTAAGTGCGGTGAAGAAGGCTAATCGATATGTTTATAGATGTGTGGTGAATAATTTGGTGGTGGGAAAAGGAAGCTTAGTGTTGCGGCATTTTTAGGTTAAAGCGGTTCTTGGCGTTTATAAAAGCAGCGTTTCATCAACTGCAATAAACTTAGTTGCGGCATTAATTAGAGAATTTGCTGTTAGGTTTGCAATTCCATAAACCTCCACTTCTACACCAAACTTAACGCGCATTTTTTGCACCAATAAATCAAAATCGCCATCACCAGAAACTAAAATTATCACATCGCAATCTTGAGCATATTCCATCATATCTAGCGTAATTCCAACATCCCAATCACCTTTAGCTGAGCCGTCTTTTCTTTGAATGAAGGGTTTTAATTTTACTTCGAACCCAATGCCGCGCAAAATATTTTGAAATTGTTTTTGTTTTTCATCATTGCGATTAATGCCATAGGCAATCGCTTTGGTTACGATGCGATCTTTGGTTGCAAGTGCCCAAAATTTATTGTAATCAAAATGGCGGTTATAGAATTCTTTACTGGTATAATAGATGTTTTGTACATCAACAAAAATGGCGGTTTTTTTCATAGATTTAACCTAAAGTTTTTTAGTTACTGGTAAAATCTATGCTTTGAAAAGCTCGGATTCATATATCTTATGGCGCTAGTTATTGTTGCAACCTAATAAAGTTGTTACCCAATCTCAAGTTATTATAACTCAGCCTCAAGTTATTATACTCCTTCTTCAGTTTGTCACCCCGTCGAATGACGGGGTCCACCTGGTCACGAACTATTAATCTAAATTTAAAATCGAAATCTTGACGAAATGGACCCCGTCATTCGACGGGGTGACAACTTGAAGATTAGTTGATCAACTTGAAGATGGTTTAACAACTTGAGATTGAGTTAATAACTTGAGATTGGGTAACAACTTTATTAGGTTGCAACAATAACTAACTTATCACCAGAGGTTATATATTTACAATCCAAACTTTTTAACTAAAACTTCGGCAATCTGCACTGCATTAAGCGCCGCACCTTTTCTAAGGTTGTCAGAAACGCACCATAGTGATAAACCATGTTTCACTGAGCTATCTTTTCTAATTCTTGAAACAAAAACTTCATCTCTAGTTGAAGCTTCAATTGGTGTAGAAAAAATCATTTCTTGTGGTCGGTCAAGAACCAAAACTCCATCAGCTTTACCCAAAGCTCTTCTTGCTTGTTCAACAGTAATTGGATTTTCAAATTCAATATTTACCGCTTCAGAGTGGCAATTAAAAACCGGAACGCGCACACAAGTAGCTTCCACTTCAATATTTGGATCGAGAATTTTTTTAGTTTCAACTTTCATTTTCCACTCTTCTTTGCTCACGCCATCTTCCATGAAAGAATCAATTTGTGGAATAACATTAAAAGCAATTCTTTTAGAGAATTTTTTTGGCTCTAACATTTGATTAGCGTAGATTTTTTTAGTTGAGTCGTAAAGCTCATCCATCGCTTCTTTTCCCGCGCCAGAAACTGCTTGATAAGTTGCCACAACTATTCTTTTAATTTTAGCTAAATCATGAAGTGGCTTTAATGCAACAAGCATTTGAATGGTTGAGCAGTTAGGATTAGCAATGATTCCGCGTTTTTTATATTCAGCAATTGCTTCGGGATTAACTTCTGGAACAACTAGTGGAATATCTTTTTCCATTCTAAAGTGAGAAGTATTGTCAATTACAACGCAACCAGCTGCAGCAGCTCTAGGGGCGTGAATTGCAGAAACTTTTCCACCCGGAGAAAATAATGCAATTTTTGTGCCAGTAAAATCATAATCATCAAGAACTTGCACGGTTAATTGTTTGTCTCCGTAAGAAACTTTTGCACCCAGTGAGTTACGAGAAGCAAGCGCTACAACTTCATCAGCAGGGAATTTTCTTTCCACTAAAATATTTAAAATTTCACGACCAACATTTCCGGTTGCGCCAACAACGGCAATTTTTCTTTTTGACATTTTTTTATTTTTAAAGATTGTTTATAAGGCTTATGGTGGCACAGTTTAACAAATCTCAAAAATAAAGTAAAGCATGACAAAAAAAATCTTTATAATTGCCGGCGAAGCCTCAGGAGACTTGCTTGGAAGCAAGTTAATAAAAGAGTTAAAGCAGCAATTTGCACAAATTAATCAAAGCGTTGAACTGATCGGAGTAGGCGGCAAGCTGATGAAAGAACAAGGTTTTCTTTCAATTTTTCCAATGGAAGATTTGTCGGTAATGGGTTTTTTAGAAGTAATTCCTCACCTTGCAAAATTAATTAGAAGAATAAATCAAACTGCGAAAACCATCATCGAAGAAAAGCCAGATTTTGTTATCACTATTGATTCGCCAGACTTTAATTTTCGTGTTATAAAAAAGCTAAAAAATTACCAAGGTAAAAAAATTCACTTAATCGCTCCATCAGTTTGGGCTTATCGAGAAGGCAGAGCGCAAAAAATTGCCAAGCTTTATGATTTGCTTTTGGCAATTCTTCCTTTTGAGCCGCCTTATTTTGAGAAATATGGTTTGAAGACCATGTTTATTGGCCATCCAATTATGGAAAATGCACCAGATTTTACAAAAAAATCAGAAAATAATATTATTTTTCGTCAAAAATATAAAATTGAAAATGATGATATTGTAATTTGTATAACTCCAGGAAGTCGTAATGGAGAGGTTAAAAAGATTTTTCCAGAATTTATTGGTGCGGTTAATTTATTATCAGAAAAAATTCCTAATCTAAAAGTTGTAATTCCATTAATTGATAAAACGCGCGATTTAGTGGGTGAAATGGCAAAAAGTTTAAAAGTAAAATATTTTTTAATTGAAAAAAACGAGAAAGAAATGGCATTTTTTGCAACAAATTTTGCTCTAGCAAAATCTGGTACCAACACTCTAGAATTCTCGCTTTATCGCTTACCAATGATTATTGCTTACAAGATTAATTTTATAACTCATTTTTTAGTAAAAAGAATGGTTAAAATTAAATTTGCTAATTTAGTTAATCTAATTTTGAACCGCGAAGTTATTCCAGAAATGTTGCAAGATAATTGTGAAGCGAAGAAAATTTGTGATAAATTATTGAATTTAATTGAAGATAAAAACTTGTCACAAAAACAGATTGATGATAGTTTTCATGCTTTAAAATTAATGGGGCTTGAAGACGATAATAGCGCTAGTTTCAAAGCGGCGAGAGAAATTATTAAATTAAGATAAGGTTATGTGCAATAAAGAAATATATTCAACAATTATTAGAATTATCAAAGAAGGTGAGCCAGAAGATTTGAATGTTTTTTATGATGAATTAAGTGAGGAAGAAAAAGCGGCTTATAATATTAATATGAGCTATCCTGTGATTGGAATTAGCGGCGATAATCCTTTGCAGGTTGCTTGCGCAAAATATAGTGAAGATGAGACGCAATTAAATTCGGCTAAATTTATAGAAGTTTTATTAAAAATAGGGGCGGATCCAAAAGAAACTAGCCTGTCATATAAAGAGCCTCCGATTGAAATGGTTCCTGCATTATTTTTAGAAAAATCTAATAATAAGGTTCCTTCACCAATTATAAAACCTTCTGAGAAACAAAGTTTTTGGAGTAGTTTGTTTGGTGGTGTCACAAGAATGGTTTTTATTTTTTTACTATTTTCAGTTTTAATTATAAACGGCGCTAACGCCTCTGAAGATGAAGGTTGTAGCAAAGTCTATTCCTCTTTAGTGTTTAATGAAGATACGGGCAATATATTATTCGAAACCAGATCTGACGAAATAGTTTATCCAGCTTCTTTGGTAAAGGTAATGACCCTATATCTTGCATTCGAGGCGCTTGAAAATCATAAATTAAGCCTCAATGAAGTTTTAATTGCATCTGAAAGAGGTGAAGAAGTTGGTGCGGTTAATAAAAATAACACTTTAAGATTAAAAGCTGGAGACAAAATAACGGTTAAAGAAGCGATTGAAGCGGTAATTGTAAAATCTTTTAATGAAGCAGCTGTAACATTAGCGGAAGCGGTTTCCGGAAGCGAGTGGGAATTCACCCGTTTAATGAATAAAAAAGCTAAAGAATTAGGAATGAATGACTCGAGCTTTAGAAATGCTAGCGGACTTCATGAAGAAGGGCAATATACCACAAGTTACGATTTGGCTCGCTTGGTAAGGGCAATTAAAATAAATTTTCCACAATATTACCATTTATTTGCCTTAAAAAGATTTACCTATAATGGAAAAAAATTCGAAACCCATAATCATGTTTTGCTTAGCTATAAAGGAGCAGAAGGCATGAAAACAGGCTTTACTAATGCCTCTGGTTTTAATTTAATTAGCGCGGCAAAAAAAGATAAGGCTAGAATTGTATCGGTTTTACTTGGATGTTCAACTTATCAAAAGCGCGATCAATATACAAAAAAACTTTTAGATGAAGCTTTTGAAAAAATTTCAAAAAAACACCACGAAGGTCTTCATAGCAAAATTACCAAAGGATTTGACTATGATAAAAGTTCAAATAAGGAAGAAGCTGATGAATATGTAAGATATGGAATGTCTCTTGAATAAAGCCCCAAGTTGTCTTTTTAATTCCACAATTATAACACCCAAAATCTTCGAATTAAGTTAGTCTTTTTAATAGGTTACTAAAAATCATTGCAAATTCTTTAAAAAATCCTATCATCTTTCCCAGATGTGGTTTCTCAAACTTTATTAGGAAAAGATTTTATGAAAAAAACCAATTTTTTTACCTGCCATTTATCAGAAGCCGGAGAGAATTATTTTGAACATTTTCTTTTTACTTTTACTACCGCCCTATGGACTACAGTTGTAAGCTTTATATTGTTCTGTCATGCGTTTTTCCCTTTTCTTTTTACATTTACCGCAAGCAATAATGTTAAGAAAATAGACCAAATTATGCAAAAAAGAGTTCAAATGTTGATGGAAAGAAAAAGAAAAGCTGCAGAAGAAAGTAGCGAGCAGGGGTTTTAGCTTTATACCATTTCCACTAAATAATACCACATTTAGCCTTCATCTTTTTGGTCTAAAATTTAAGTAAAAAACCTTTCGTATATCCTGATACGGGCGGTTTTTTACTTAAATTTTATCCTCAAAAATATTTCGACTAAATGTGGTATTATTTAGCGAAAATGGTATTAATTTATTTCCAAAATCTTCAAAGATTTTTTCAAAGTTAGGGAAGCTTGTTGCAATCATGCTCGAATCATCAATTTCAACTCCATTTTCCATAGTTAATCCCATTACTAGAAATGACATTGCAATTCTATGATCCATTGCAGTTGAAATTTTTACTAAATTTTTATTTTGATTAATTCCACCTTTTACTTCTAAAAAATCATCTCCCATTACTATTTCGGCGCCGCATTTTTCTAGATTTTCTGCAATCATCAATAATCTATTGCTTTCTTTTACTTTTAGCTCGGCAAGACCATTCATTTTAGTAATTCCTTTAGCGTGAGCTGCCGCAATTGCAAGAATTGGATATTCATCAATCATGCTTGCAGCCCTGTCAGCTGGAACTTCCACGGCTTTTAAATCACTAGATTCAACTATTAAATCAGCAACTTTTTCTCCTCCAACCAATCTTTCATTAACTAATTCTATTTTGCCGCCCATTTCTAGCAGAGTAGTTAAAATGCCGCTTCTTAAAGGATTAATCCCAACATTTTTAATTTTTATTTTTGAATTTTTAACTAATAGTGCCGCAACTATAAAAAATGCCGCAGAAGAGATGTCTCCTGGAATTGTGAAATCTTTGGCGGCAAATTCTTGTAAGCCAGAATAAGAAATTTTAGTTCCTATTTTATTGTTTATTTCAATATTTTTAACTTCGATATTTAACCCTAAATATTGCATCATGATTTCACTGTGATCGCGACATTTTTCTGGCTCAATTATTGTTGTAGTGCCTCTAACAGCAAGGCTTGCTAGTAATATGCAGCTTTTTACTTGAGCAGAAGCCACTTTCATTTGATATTCAATTGGCAGAGCGTCTTTTGCACCAATTATTGCAAATGGCATTAAGTTATTTTGACGCGAGATAATTTTTGCACCAAATTCTTTAATTGGCTCAAAAACTCTTCCCATTGGGCGCTTTCTAAGCGAAGCATCTCCGGTAAAAAATGAAGTAAAATTATAAGGCGTAACAAGGCCAGCCAAAAGCCTAGCTGCGGTGCCAGAATTTCCCATGTCAATTACATCATTGGGTTCAATTAGTCCAGCAACTCCTGATCCATTAACTTCCCAAGTGCCATCAGAATTTTTATTAATTTCAACGCCCATTAAACGCAAAGCTGCGGCGGTTTTTAAAACATCTTCACCTTCTAATAAATTTGTAATTTTGCTTTTTCCATGAGCCAGAGCAGCAAAAATTAAGGAGCGGTGAGATATTGATTTATCGGGAGCAACAGAAATTTCGCCTTTTAGAGAAATATCATTTTTGTAAGATCGCAAAGTTTTGGCGGTTGTAAAATTTGACATTAATTTTTAAAAAACCAAAAAATTTTTAATTAAATTTAAAAGCGGATTTAAAAAAGCTATTAGAGCTATATTAAATAAGGCTGCGCAGATAATTACTATTTTTACATTTCCAAAGTCTACTAATTTTATAGCAGATTCTTTTGCTTCATCAAAATACATAATTTTTATAATGCGAATATAATAATAAGCAGAAATTACGCTGAATAAAACTGCTAAAATAGAAGGAATTAGTAATCCAGCACTAAGCGCCCCAACTAATATATAGAATTTCGAAAAAAAGCCAGCTAGTGGCGGAATTCCAGCGCTTGAAAATATTAATATTGATAAGCAAAAAGCAATTGTAGGATTTGTTTTTGCAAGACCTGCCAATGATTGAATGTTGAATGTTTTTTCGCTTTCTTCATCGCTTTCTAGTTCGTTTTCAGCGCTATTGGCGCTTCTAACCAATATTACAAAAGCAAAACTGCCCATTGAAATTACGGAGTAAATTATCATGTAAAGCACGCAAGCAGCAAAACCATCTTTTGTGAAGGAGGCTAGGCCAAGCAGTATAAATCCAACATGTCCAATTGAGCTATAAGCTAATAATCTTTTTAAATTTTTTTGAAAAATTGCTCCAAAACTTCCGAAAGCAAGTGATAAGGTGGCGGTAAAAATTATTACTTTATCAATTCCATTCCAGCCAATAATTAAGGTTGAGGCTAAGCGCAGCAAGGTTAAAACTGCAATAAATTTTACAACTGTTGCAAAAAATGTTGTAACTATTGGTGCAGAGCCTTCGTAAACATCAGGAGTCCACATGTG
>CAMDMO010000007.1 GCA_945902255.1 Rickettsia typhi
ACTATAGAAGGAAATCCTGCTTTGCGCAAATAATTGCTTAGTGATTTTTTACCGCGAATTTGTAATTTTTGCGCCAAATTTGAAAGAGACATTTCTGGACGCAGATCTAAATATAATATCGCCTCACCTTCACTTTTAATAGATTCGCGCAAATTGGCAGATAAAGAATAAATAGCAACTCCTTCAATTCCTTGTTTTGTTATAATTATTTCTCCTTTATGAGAAAAATCTTTATGTTTAACAGCTAGAGATTTTAGTGGAGTTCCAGCAAAATTAGTTACTAAATAATCTGACCATTTAGTTACAAAACCACAATTAGCTGGACGAAGTTCTGAAATTTTTACGTCACATTTTGATAATATATCAACCCAAGAACCATCTGAACCCAAATGTGGCCAAGATGCTCCGCCAAGCGCTAATAAAGTTGCATCTGGATTTATTTTGATAATATTTTTATCCGCATCCCTAAAAATTAAATTTTCACCATCAAAGCCTTGCCAATAATGACGCATATAATAATTCACGCCAAGATTATCTAGTCTTTTAAGCCATGCTCTAAGTAACGGGGACGCTTTCATGCTGCGCGGAAAAATTCTTCCACTAGTGCCGATAAAAGTTTCTTGCCCCAATTCTTCACACCATTTTTGTAATTTTTGTGGATTGAAAGCTTTGATATGAGGTTCAAGCCAGCTTGATGCTTCAAAATAGCGAGTAATAAATTTTTCTAAAGGCTCACTATGCGTAAGGTTTAAGCCTCCCCTTCCCGCCATCATAAATTTACGTCCCAAAGTTGGCATTGCATCATATATTGCCACTTGATGTCCGGCTTTTGCAATAATTTCAGCCGCCATTAAACCAGCTGGTCCGCCACCTATGATTGCAATATTTTTATTCTTTTTCATTTGCTCTATTTATTTTTTTAGTCTAATCGAATATATCAAAAGAACTATTTCAAGTGCAAATTTAAAATTGGCTTGATTTTGTCTATAAAGCTAATTCGCCGATAAAAACATACTAAACCCCGTCATCCTTGAAGCGCAGCTTCGAGGATCTCATGAGTTTACACTCCTTAAGCAAAACTCATGAGATCCTCGGCTCTACGAGCCAAGGATGACGAGTTTTGAAGGTTTTTTTATCGGCGAATTGGCGTCTATACCAAAAAATAATCAAAATATGAGTGAAACAAAATATAAAAAAGATTTAGAAAATTTAACTGAATTTCAAAAATATGTGACTCAGAAAAGTGGTACTGAGCCAGCTTTTAGTAATGAATATTGGGATAATCACCGCGAAGGAATTTATGTTGATATCGCGTCTGGCGAACCACTTTTTTCTTCAAAAGATAAATATGATTCAAAAACTGGTTGGCCAAGTTTTACAAGTCCAATTTCTAAAGATTCCATTACAGAAAAATTTGATTTTTCTCATGGCATGAAGCGTGTTGAGGCGCGTGCAAAATATTCAGATTCTCATCTTGGACATGTTTTTGAAGATGGTCCAAAAGATAAGGGTGGAATGCGTTATTGCATTAACTCTGCGGCATTAAAATTTATTCCCAAAGAGTCTCTTGAAAAAGAGGGTTATGGCAAATATAAAAAGGAATTTTAGGTCTATAACAACCCCAGTCGCAATAAGGAGTTACGGCTTATAAAAAAAGTGACCTGGTACCTTTTCGTGTGACCGTGACCGAATGAGGGGGTGACAAAGTGGGGAGTGAGTAAAAAAAGTTACCTGGTACCTTTTTACAAGGATAACGCTTTAGGACTATTTTTTAATCATCTCCTCTTCAACCACCTCTACCAAATGAAATCATCCTGCAAAGCTGAGTAACAAAAGATGGCTTACATGTTGTTGATGGAACATCAGAATTTCTTTTCTTAATAACACTATCCTTATCAGGTGCGTCTGATGTTCTTGAAGCATCAGAACTTTTAGCTTTATCTTCTATGGGCGCGTTAGAACTTTTTGGTGAAGTTACGGTTGAAACAGCTTCTTTACATCTTTCAGCAATAGATGATAAGGCTTTTACTAGTTTAGTTGGTGTTATTGACGAAGAGGCGTGCTTTAATTCTGGTGGGAATTGTTTTACAGCATCGCGAATTTCATCAATATGATTAGCGCGCCATTCTTCGAAGTTTCTCTCATTTCCAATCATCAATTTTCTAAATCCAATCGCTTCTTCCGCTAAAGTATTTTGCAGATTCTGAAAAACGAGTTGCGAACAAAACATTTTTGACGGTTTTTTTTCTGGCTCTCCGGTTACTAAATAACTTTGATAACAATATTTAGCGATTCTTTCAGAAACTTGATTTTCTCTGGTTTCTTTTTTACTAAAAAAATCACGGACTAAACTGCCAACAACTTTTAAAACCGAATATTGAACTTTAGTACGATCCAAATTTTCTAAAAAACGCTGATTAAAAGCGGGATCGGTGACTATAAATCCAGCAGCACCTTTTCTTGAAAAAAAACCATCTCTAATATAGCCAGTAGTACTTGTTCTTTCACCCCGATTTTCACCAACAGCTTCAAATATAACTCTAACATCTGGCCTATCTTCCAATCCGTAAGCCTGTACCACGGCATGATTAGGACGCGCCGCTCCTTTTAAACCTTTATCTTGAGGACCAACACACATCATTCCACGAGCGCTATCGCCATCTTTTAGTAACTCTGCTGGATTGGGAACTTTTCTTATGATAAGAGGCATTTAGAGATGAATTATTAATAAATGCTTTTAAAGCTATTATTAATACCATTCTAATCGCAATTAAAAATTAAACTTTTAATGGATATTTTTTAAAAATGTCTAGAAAAGAGTCATTTAAAGTGCTAAATTTCACCCTTACATGGTTAACAAATTTCATCAGCTAGTAAATATAGACTATTTTTTACTCAACCACATTTGCAGGAAAAAAGCAGAACTGGTTAGAAGCAGAAAACCGCAAAATATTGGAGTTAAACTATTATCATAAGACTGTCCAATAGCAGTTCCAATTATTGCAGAAATTCCGGAAGATAAAAAACCAGTGACTGCAGCAGCCACTCCAGCAACATGTCCCATTGGTTCCATTGCAAGTGCATTAAGATTTCCAAATAACATTCCTAAAGCAAAAAAAGTGATTATTGCAAAAATCATAAATTGCCAAAGCAGTAGTTGCTGATTTTGAAAAAGCGACAAGGTGATAAAAATCGCTGACATTGCCATCATCATAATTAGCGCGTAATGGCAAATTAATTTCATGCCATATTTTTTCACGATCATTGAATTCACAACTGAAGAAGCGCCAATTGAAAGTGCTGAAATGCCAAAATAAACTGGAAATAATTCCCCCACTTGAAAATAATCCTGAAAAATTTGACGGCTTGAAGCAAGATATCCAACCATCGCACCAAAAACTAAGCCGGTGCAAATTGTGTAACCTAAAGTAATTTTATTACCCAATACTTCTAAAAGATCTTTCCAAATTGTTGGTAAATTAAATGGACGAATATCTTCTTTTTTTAAAGTTTCAGGAAGTCGAATAAATGTCCAGATGGTTGCAATGATTGCCGCGCCTAAAAAAATTCCAAAAAGAAAACGCCAACTAACTATAAAAAGTAAAGCCTGACCAATGCTTGGCGCAATTACGGGAATGATGATAAAAATTGTCATGATAAATGACATTACGCGCGCCATGTCGCGTCCTTTGTAAAGATCGCGAATTATTGCAATACTAACAATTCTAGGGGAAGCAGCGCCAAAGCCTTGTAAAAATCGACCCAGCAACATCATTGAATAATCTTGCGCTGTAATACTTAAAATATTTCCTATCGCAAAAATAATTAGCCCTAAATAAACAGTTGGCTTGCGCCCGAAGCTATCAGCTAGAGGGCCATAAATTATTTGACCAAAGGTAAAACCTAAAAATAAAACTCCGATGACATATTGCATCTTATTTTGGTCAATAATTCCAAAATCTTTTCCCATTAGAAAAAGTGATGGCAAAATCATGTCGATCGACATTGCCATCAACGCCACATAAAGCGCCATTAAAGTTATAAATTCTATGAAAGAAGATTTTTTCTGATGATTTATCATGGTTGAAATATTTAGATTTCTTAAGCCCTATTTTAAACGCCAATCATTTTTCAAAAACAATAAAACTAAATTTACCCCAAAAATAGAATAAATTGCGATATATAAGTGAGGCGGCAATTGATAAAAAACTATTAAAATAATTGTTAAAAATATTATTAAGAAAAATATCAAAAGCGATCTAACTAATTCCTTAGGAAAGTTAGAAAATTTCTTTTCTAAAAAAGTGACGGTAATTTTATAAAATATGATGGTTAAAGTAGCGAAAAATATAGCTCCAAGCACATCATAAATATTATGATATCCTTCATAAATTAGCGAAAACCCGATACCTAAAATTATTGATAACGAACTGAAGCGAATCAATTTTTTCTTATTATTTAGTAAAAACCATCCATAAAAAACTGCAGCTGCCTGCATATGTCCACTGGGAAAAGAAAACCCATTTTTACCAAGTTTTTGCACCAATTCTGCCGGATATGGAATTGCAAAAATAAATTTTAGCAAAACACTAAAAACCATTGTAAATAAAAGCAGAATGGCAGGATCTAAAAAATAATTACGATAAAAAATTAATCCTAAAACTATTAGAGGTATTAATATTTCTTGATGACTAAATAAGAGAAAAATTTTTGTTATATATGGCATTTTAATATTTAAAAAATAAGTTACTTAACTAAGAAAATTAACCAATTAAATTTATAATTTATGACTATTTCAATGTATCAAACTCTTATTCCAACCGCAATTCGTAACTTAAAAAATCTATCAGAAATTTTAACAAAAGCTGAAGCTCATGCTGAAGTTAAAAAAATTGAGCAAAGCGTTTTTATTAATGCGCGTTTATTTCCTGATATGTTGCCTTTAGTGCGTCAAGTGCAAATTGCTTGCGATACCGCTAAAGCTGGTGCTGCAAGGCTCGCTGAAATTGAAGTTCCTTCTCATGCAGATATAGAGCAAAATTTTTCTGAATTACAAAATCGCATCAGCAAAACTATCGATTTTTTAAATACAGTTCAAGCAAATCAAATTGACGGTAAGGAAGAATTAAAAATCAGCTATTTTCAACATGGCAGAGATAGAAATTTCATTGGCTTGCCTTATTTACTAAATTACGTATTACCAAATATATTTTTCCACATCACCACAGCTTATGCAATTTTAAGACATAATGGAGTTGAAATTGGTAAGAAGGATTTTTTGGGAAATGCTTAATTTTTTCAAGAAGCAGATCTAGCTTTTTCTTCCTCTTCCTCCCTCAAGCGTCCAGCTAAAACTGGAGCAGACACTGCACTTGCAGAAGGCGTTACCACCGCCTCAACTGCAGCTGGAGCAGACACTGCAAGTGCAGAAGGAGTTACCACCGCCTCACCCGCAGCTGGCGGAACAACAAGGACATCATTTGCAACCACTAAATTTTCACCACCTTCATCATCACCCAAACCTTCCGCACCAGCTCCAGCAGAAACCGTTGATGACTCTCCGCCAACCATAACACCCGCCGATACGGCAGAAGCTCCTCCTCCCCATCTATCTGCACCTTGTATTCTTGGCAACATCTCAAGATTAAGCCTTTCTATATATAGCCCATTTCTCTCAACAGTGAAACCTCTTTTTATCGCATCATCGTCTAAACTTTTTATCTCAGAAATAAGGTCGCTAAGCTCATATGGCCTAATATTTATAGAATCTGAAATTGTAACAGCTACTCTAAAAGCATTATATTGATGCGGTTCATTTAAACATTCCATCGCGCATGTAAATATTCCTACAATATCAGGCTCATCATGATATTTTGTGCGGCTATAAGCTTTTGATATTAGCTGCAATCCTTCTGCTATAGCGGTAAGTTTTTCCTCGTCATCACTAGTAACTCTATCAACTATCTCGCTATTTAATCCCGCGGCAATCATCTTTACTTTCCAAGCGGGATATTCTTCATTTGCAAAGAGATCAAATTTTTTAGAAAGGCCAGCTATACCTCGCTTTTCTAAAGCGCATAAGGCATTATATATATCATCACAACGCTCATCACTTTTTACGGCAACAACTTTTGCGACACTAATGCCATTCTTAATTAGTTGCAATCTTGCAACATTATTTGATATTGATGAAACATATCGATAATCTAATTCTCTAAGCCATGGAATTTCTGAGATAAAAACCCTAATCTCTTCTGCATTTCTACCAATTACATTTCCATCTTCATCAAACTTAACTAGATCACTAATTTTAGCGCTAGTTTCAAGCAGCGCTAGTACACTTAAAAAATCAAACTTTAAAATAATACGCGCTAAATTTTCAACGCCACCAAGCTCAACTACAGATTCAATAATTTTTAACTGCTCTTTATAATTACCTTCAAAACCTCTTTTTCTTAAATCATCGATTATTACATCGAAAAAAATAATTTTATCCTTGCCAATTTTCTCTTCATGCTCTGAAACTCTGGCACTAATTTCTGAAAAAATCTCTCCAATAGATTTTTCCTCGCCACTATCTAGATCAAATATTTTCTCACCCTGCACAACAAAATCGCGAGTGGTTAAATCTTCATATTCAACAGATAATATATTAGATCCAGATTCTGGCGAGTTTCTAAAAGTTATACCAAAACGATGGTATATCCTTTCTTCTTTTGCAGGATTTAATCTTGAGGCGAAGAATTCTGCTAAAAGTGACACTTATTTTATTCCACCTTTTATTCCACCAGTTGCTTGACTTGCAACACCAACACCTCCGCCACCAGTAACCTGCGGCGATCCGGCCGGCCCTCCTAAAATGCCAGCTCTAGCCTTATCAATTTCTGCAGAAACGCTTCCTCTATAATCATATCCCGCCCTTCTAGATGAATCATCTCTATCTCCAGCAGCACCAAGCATTATTTTAACTCTATCTTTTCTTGTTTGATAAGCATCCTCTGAACTAACGCTTGCGGCACCTGCGCTACCCCCAACGCCGTGAGCAGCTTCTTCTGTAACTGGAACTTCCTCTATAAGTGGAACTTTCTCAAACAAATCGCGCAATTCTTGACTTAATTTACTCCACTCTGGCACAGCTTTACGAATAAATTTGGCGATAAACTTATTGTTTGAAATAATCTGCCTTAACCTCTCTTTTCCTTCTATAGCAAGTGAATCAAATCCAGAATTAATAGCTTCAGGGTTTCCTATTGATTTGCTTTGCAGTAAATTATTTATATATGGCACATTGGAATCTATCCCCCCCTCAGAAGCTGGATGATATATACTAAGCTTTGGCGCAGTAGGAATTTGACCCTCTGGAAGCTCTTCCAATGGCGACTTATGTGTTAAACCATCACTGGTAAAAATAGTTAAAGCATATATTAAAGATGCCAAATATCCCATCTTCTCTTCATCAGGAATTGTTGAAAAATCAAATATTTCATTAACAGATCTTATTTTTAGAGGTTTTGTAGTATTTATTCTAGACATAGTTTTGATTTATTATTTTTTGAATTATTTACTTTATCAGGTTTTTTAATGTCACTTAAACTTGCTATTACAATATATGAGAAAACATTCGTTTTTTATTAAAAAATGACAGCGAATACTCTTACCTACACAACTTCCCCCTTATAATCAACAAGGTTAAACAATTAATTTTTTTTAAAATTTTGATGTATCAAATAAAAACATTCGCAAACATTTAATATTTAAATAAAGATTATAAAAACATTAAGTATTTATGAGTGAGTATGTGGTTTATATGGAGCGCCAACCACTTGACCACTAGCTGCTCCAGCAGCACCAGAAGGTGACAATAAAAGACTTTTTCTTGCTTTATCAATATCTTCGGCAGCGCTTCCGGCATAAGACCCTAAAACATCTTTAGTAGGATCTCTGCTTTCAGGAAATTTTATTTTAAGATCCGCAATAACCCGATCGATATCGCGACCAATTTTACCAATCTCATCTTGAAAACTGACATAAAAACCATGCGCTGCTTCAGCAACATCTTCCGACACTCCATCATTAACCAATTCTTCCACCGCTGCAACACCGACACCACCGCCTCCTTCGCCAGCACTTCTTAAAAATTTAAAAATACCGACCTTTTGAAAAACTTCTGATACTTGAGGATTTTCACTTGCTAAATCTACAACCGATTTCTCATCATCTCTAGAGTGAATTATACCACGAATTTGTAATATAAAAAGCTCTATAACTTTAGAATGAATATCATCATAAGCTTCAGATCTATCAAAACTAGTTACTTGGCGATATAATCCATTAACAAGTATTTCAAGCATTTCTAAATCGTCATTTTCAATGGCTTTTTTAAATATATTTGTGGTGCCAATTTTTTCACTCATCAATTTTTCTACTACAAAATCAGCAGCCATTTGTTTAACTCTATCAATTCCCGAGTACATTCTACCCGATATTTTTTCTGCCCTATCTTTAGCACCCCCTTCCAAATCCTCTTCCCATCCATGAACTGGAACATATTCTGATATTATTATTTGATAATATTGAGAATTCCGTTCATAAGATTGAAGCAAACCCATAAACTCTTCTGTATATTTTCTTTTTGGATCTTCAATAATATCTCTAAATAGCGAACCTCTATCAAGTACAAAACTTCTTAAATCTCCTAAATCTTGCAAGCATCTTATGGCAAGATCATGCAACTTATGCTCTACCGCATATTCTAAGATTGTTTTCCCCTCCAATCTATAATCGTCAATCTCAATCTCATCAACCACCCTTCTTTTATGCTCAACCATAGCCGCATCATATCTTTCTTTGTCACGCACTTTTCCATTCTCAATAACCTTCTTAAAACCAACAAAAGAAATTATATCTGGACGATTGTTTGCCAAAAAAGCTTCTTTAAATAATTTATATATAAAATCACTTTGCAATATCGCATCTTTTACTTCTCCTTCCTTAATTGAAGCTAAAGACTTTTCAATAGTTTCTATATCACCAAATGTATCTTTGATTAAAATAGAATTAAAAAAAGGTACAGTTCTATCTGGCTCTCGAGGAAAAATTCCACCAGCAGTCCTTAAGCCGCCATTTCTTTTTACCGCACTTAAAAGATTGTATAAATTTACAACAATGTTAATGGAAAATTCCTCTGAAGCCCCTTCTAAATTCACTATATCGCTAATAGAGCTTATTTGCATAAATTTCTTTTTTTATAAAGTTGACTAACATTTTAAAAGTAATTTTTCAGCCACCAAAACTCAGTCACCAAAAAGAGCTAAACTTTTTTAACAAATTCTGATTTTAATTTCATAGATCCAATTCCTGGAATTTTGCAATCAATATCATGATCTCCGCCAACTAAGCGAATATTTTTAACTTTAGTTCCAACTTTAACCACCAAAGATGAGCCCTTCACTTTTAAATCTTTAATAACAGAAACTGTGTCACCGTCTGCAAGCACTACTCCATTAGCATCTTTAATCTCTGATTCCAAATCTTCAGGCAATTCAGTTTGATGTATTGACCATTCAAAAGAACATTCAGGACATACAAACATTTCTTGTGCTTCATAGATATATTCAAATCCACACTTTATGCAATTCGGTAATTTTTCTTCACTCATGATTAGTTTTTATTTTGATTAGCGAGATGTCAAAATCTAATTTTAATTTGAAAAATTGATACCATTTATTTGAAAAAAGAAAAAGGGGTCTGACCCCTTTTTTACAAACTCCGCCCAGAAAAAATAAAAGGGGTCTGACTGGCGTTGTTGCATAGCTCTTTATATTATGCAATCTCGGTCTAATTATCCTCCACTACGAGGGAGGATCGATGAACAAGCGTAGCTTGTGAATCGGGGAGGGGTCATGACTGATAAAAGATAACAAGTATTAAGAGTTGATTAGCAAAATTTATTAAATACTTCATCAACTGACCCCTCCTCGAATCGCTTCGCTCTTCGATCCTCCCTCAAGGGGAGGATGATTAAACCGAAGGCTTTTTAAGTAACCATGCAACAACTCCGGTCTGACCCTTTTTTACTAAAACTAATGGTTTCTTTTTGATTTACGCGACAGTCTCTTAGAGGATTAATTCCCGCTTTATTAAATGTGGCATTTAGAACTACTGGCGACCCTCCTTCAATTTTTGCTTTCTTTTCACTAAAAAGACGAAGTAAAAATGGGTCAAGATGATTTTAGTTTGGTATATTTCTCTCTTGATGAGGCTGTAATTGCGAACTTTGCAAAGGTTTTTTAGGATCTAAACTAGGAGCTTTATTTGACCTAATTTTTAAATCCCCTCCCCTTAAAACAACAACATCTCGCTTATTGCCCGCACCATCTTTAGCGTCACCAGCAGATTTAGGAAGTGTCGTTTGACGCATTTTTTCAGCCACCCCAATTATTGCATCAGCTGTTTTAATATAACCTTTGTCACTAGCAATACTTGTAGCCGTTTTTCCTTCAAATCTTCCCTCTGTCGCAGACTTATCAATATCAGCTCCTAACTCAACCAAAAACTGAGATCTTTTTGTTCTGCCTAGCGAAGCAAGAGTCATCAAAGCCGTCATTCCTTTAAAAACCCCATCTTCCATGACTTTGTCAATATCGGCTCCCAACTTATCCAAAAGCAAAACTGTCACTAATTTTGTTTCTTTTAGGTTAACAGCCATATTTAGCGGTGTTAATCCCTTAAACTTTCCACCCGATATTGCGGCGTCAATATTAGCACCTTTTGCAAAAATTTTTATTATTTTACCCATTGACCCGCCACCAAATAGAGCCTTAGCAAATTCTTGATTTATTTTAGCCTGATTATCCGAACTAAGAGCGGCTCTGCGAACCTCCGAAATTTTTTTTATTTCTTCAAATTTTGCATCAGTTAAAAATAATACGACAGGCTTTGCCGCTTCATGCTTAGCA
Source organism: Rickettsia typhi (assembly GCA_945902255.1). Taxonomy (GTDB): domain Bacteria; phylum Pseudomonadota; class Alphaproteobacteria; order Rickettsiales; family UBA1997; genus UBA2645. The sequence goes on from CAMDMO010000007.1 coordinate 10,959, forward strand.
GAGGTAGTCTTGGAACCGGCATTTTCATTAGTTGCAGAAGTTTTAGATGCTCGATCCGTCATAATTATTTAGTATTTATTTAGTAAAGTTTAGCTCAGCCAGACTAGCACCATTTATAATAAAATAAAAAACTCAACTGATAATTTTATATTGCTTTAAGACTGTTTCTTAACTGGACTTAAAGCGCCATTTCCTCAGCTGGGCGAAGCTTATAACTCCGCCCTTAATTTTCATGCTTTAATCAAGCAGCTGTGGTTTTGATCTATAAAAACATGTGGGCGCGATTGCGTAAGCCACGCCCAGCGCAGCACGACATCAAAAGAATACAATTATCTTTTACTGGGACATTATATTATTAATTAACGATTAGCTTCTACTTCAATTACTAACTTCACTTTATCAGAAACATTTGGCACCGCATATTTTATGCCAAAATCTGAACGATTGATTTCTGCCTCAGCACTAAAACCAATGGTTTCTTTTTGATTTAGAGGATTAACTCCCACTTTATTAAATACAGCATTTAGAACTACTGGCTTTGTAATATTTAACAAAGTTAGCTCTCCTTCAATTTTTGCTTTATTTTTACCAGTTACGATAATTTTTTTACTAACAAATTTTGCGGTTAAAAAATTTGCAGCATCAAAAAAATCTTTGCTTTTTAAATGCTCATCAAGCTTTGCAATTCCGCTATTCAAGCCAGAAATTTTAATGGTTACATCAACTGAAGATTTTTTTGGCTCTTTTTCATCAAAAACAATAGCCCCTTCAATATCAGTAAATTTTCCAGATACATTTGAAAAACCGAAATGATTAGCGGTCCATAAAACACTTGTGTGATTTGGCTCAATAGCATATTTATTTTCTTTAGCATTAGCATTGTAAGCAAAGCTTAAAAAGGCAAAAATTGCCACCGTAAGTAATTTTATTTTTTTCATAATTTAATTTGATTTTAAGTTGTTATTTGGAATATGGATAAGATTTTTAAAGATTCGCTTTATACTCCACTCCTTCAACTTTTAGAGCTTTTTGATAAGAAGGACGAGCAATAATTTTACTGAAAAAAGCTTTGGTTTTTACGCCAAATTTTATTGGCTCTTTAAAATAAAATGACCAATTAGCAATTACCGTGATCAATATATCTGCGATTGTAATTTCTTTTCCACAAAGATATTCATTGGCGTTAAGTCTTTGTTCGATTTCGTCCCAATATTTTTGAATCTGCTCTATTGATGGTTTATAAAGAGCATTTTCTGGAGCTTTATCACCTAAAACATGATGTTGAAAAAAACATTTTGAATATGCAGGATGTAAGGTTGAATTAGCGAATGACAGCCATTCTAAAGCCTCAGCGCGCTGCAAACCAGATTTTGGCAAAAGAGAATTATCATTGCTATCAAGTAAATAAATTAAAATTGCCGCACCTTCACGCAAAACAAAATCATTAATTTTTAAAACCGGCACCGCTCCGCGCGGATTTACTTTTAAAAGCTCTGGCGATTTTTGACCAGCTGCAGTTGAAACTTTTTCCAATTCAAATTTTGCATTAATTTCATTTAATGCAACATGAACCGCCATTGAACAGGCTCCAGGAGAGTAATATAATTTATACATAAAATAATTTTGGTTTTTTAAGAAACTTTTAACGATTAACAATTAAATATTAATCATCTTGCAATTTATTTAAACAGTAACTTTAATCAAGTAGGTACCTTAAAGTAACTATAAATTTTATGCAAAAAAAGCAAAAAACCAACAAAGATATGACTGAATGTAAGTCAAATATTCGCTGCCCAATGCACAGATTGGTAAATTTACTTACAGGCCCTTGGACCACTTACATTCTGTGGCTTGTTAACTCTCAAGGACCTCAAAGATTCGGTCAATTAAAAAAACACATACCAAAAATTTCATCAAAAGTTTTAACCGAAAGATTGAGAATGCTAGAGGAAGAAAAAATTATTAATCGCCGTCAAGAAGAAACTATTCCACCGAAAGTAACTTACAGCCTTACTAAAAGAGGAAAACAACTCGATAAGATGTTAGATGAAATCAATAAATTAGCTCAAAAGTGGTATAGCAAATAATGATTTAATTTAATTATTCGATATTGTAATTCCCTACCTAAGAATCATCCTTCGACAAGCTCAGGATGACTTTGAGGTTGGGCAAGAGAACACTCTAAGTCATCCTGAGCTTGTCGAAGGATGATTCTTAGGTAGGGAATTGAAAACTCTCAGGCAATTAACAATCCATTAGTAAATTTTATTTTTCCGCCAACATTTCTTCACCAATTCTAATCGTCTCTTTAACTAAAATTTCCAAATCTTTCTTTTTAGTTCTATGATTTGTAATGCATGCACGAATCACATAATTACCGCTTAAGATCGTATAAGAAGGAGCGGCAATTCCCTCTTCTTGCAAACGAATTAAAATTTCCTTATTAAGAATATTAAGCTTTTCAACATCCAAATCTTCTTTTTTAAAACGATAACAAACTATACTTAGAGAGGCTTCTGACATCAATTCTAAATCTTTTTCTCTTCTAATTAAACCCTCTAAATAAGCGGCTTGAGCAATATTTTGCGAAATAATTTTTTTATATTTTTCAACACCATTCTCTTTTAAAGACATCCAGATTTTCAAAGCTTTAAAGCCACGCGAAAGCTCCATACCAAAATTATTAAAAGAGTCAGGGCCAGAAGCTAGGCCGCGATCATGAGCCAGTAGATAATTTGGTTCAATTGCAAAAGAATCGCGATGTTTTTTTGCGTCTTTTACCAATAAACAACCAACCTCATAATTGATAAAAAACCATTTATGAAAATCAAAAGCCACTGAATCAGCAAGTTCGATCGCCTTTAGTTCATCGCAATATTCGTCACTAATTTTAGCCAGCGCTCCGTAAGCTCCATCAATATGAAACCATAATTTATGTTTTTTACATATTTCAGAAATTTTTGCCAAATCATCAATCACACCAGTGTTCACAGTTCCGGCATTTCCAACAACTGCAAATGGAATAAGATCTTTTTTCTTATCATCTTCAATCATCTTTTCTAGCAAATCAGTTCTAATTCTGCGATTTTCGTCAACCGCAACTTTTTTAACTCCGTCACTTCCTATTCCCATGGCTTCAGCGGCTTTCTGCATGCAAGCATGGGTTTCGCTTGAGCAATAAAAAACCATCGGTGCTGAAATTTTTCTCAAACCATTTTTTCTAATATTTAAATTGCCGTAAGAATTTCTAGCAATAATTAATCCAGTAATATTTGCCATTGAACCGCCAGAAAGCAAAATTCCACTTGATGATTTTGGATAATTTAAAATTTCTTTTGACCAATTTAGAACTTCATTTTCAACATACATTGAAGAATGCTCGCCTATTGTTACATTTGGATTCATGACTGACGCTAAAAAATCAGCAAAAGCTCCAAATAATGTGCCATTTCCCTGAACCCAACTAAAAAATCTTGGATGAATATTTCCTTTTGGATATGGAAAAACATGCTCTAAAAACTCAGCATAAACCTCATTTGGATCCATAGATTCTTGAGGCAAATTAGCATTTAAAAAATCTTTAGTTTTTTTAGGAATTTTTTTCCAAACCGGCTTTTGATCAATTTTTTGTAAAAAATCTATAGAATCATCAATCATCTTCTTTCCCAATTCACGCATCTCATCCCAATTTGGATTATCAAGGCTTTGCTCATTTTCTAAACTTGAATATTCTTTAATAGATTTCATAATATATTTTTTGGTAAATGATTTTTATTTGTTTAGGGCGTTAGAATTCTTTCTTAAGTTGTTACCCTTCTTTTTAAGTTGTTACCCTTATTTTTAAGTTGTTACCCTTCTTTTTAAGTTGTCACCCCGTCGTATGACGGGGTCCATTTCGTAATGAATTCTTAACTTAATTTAAAATCGAAATCTTGACTAGATGGACCCCGTCATACGACGGGGTGACAACTGTAGCAACCCTAAAAAGAATGGCGTTACAAAATATCTATTTATTTGTTAACACCTATTTTAATAATTATCTGCTAGCTTTGCCACTGTTTATACTCAAATCATCTCATTTGAATATAAATTCTAAGTCCTTTTAAACATTCAAAAAATGAACAATAATCTAATAAATATAGAAAATAATTATTACGCACTATCAATAGTCATAATTTATTTTTTATCCCTGCTTTACATTGGATTCAAAGGATTAAAAAACACCAAAACTTTTTCTGACTATATTATTGGCGATAGAAAATTAGGCCCAATAGTTGGCGCATTAAATGTTGGTGCATCTGACATGAGCAGCTGGCTTTTAATGGGCCTTCCAGGTGCTTTTTATCTACTTGGATTAAATCAAATTTGGATGCTAATTGGACTAATTTTAGGATCTTTTGCCAGCTGGAATTTTATTGCAAAAAGATTAAGAAAATTTACCGAAATTAGAGGAAATTCTCTAACAATTTCACAATTTTTAGAAAATCGTTTTGACGATAAAAGTAAAATTCTTACCATTGTAACTTCAATAATAATCATCTTCTTTTTTACCATTTACATCTCTTCTGGATTCGTTGGTGGCGCAAAATTATTTTCACAATTCTTAGGAGTCTCCTATCAATTGGCCCTGATTATCTCATGTATTGCAATTGTGCTTTACGCCTTAATTGGCGGCTTTTTAGCAATTAGTTGGGCCGATTTATTTCAAGGGCTTTTAATGCTTTTTGTTTTAATTATAACGCCAAGTTTTGTAATTTATCACCTAGATATTTCGGCGATTGATTTAATTGGCAAAATTAAGGAAATTTCACCATCGCATCTTAACCCTTTTTATGAGTTAGATTTTTTTGCAATTATCGGATTTTTATCTTGGGGATTAGGCTATTTTGGACAACCGCATATAATTTCTAAATATATGGCAATTAAAAATCCTGAAGAAATTAGAGTCGCAAAAGTGATTTGCTTATCTTGGATGTCATTGTCAATGTTTGGCGCCGCGATAGTCGGAATGCTTGGCGTAGTTTATTTTGCACAAAATCCATTAAAAGAAGCGGAAACTGTCTTTATTTCAATTACCACAGAAATGTTTCACCCCATTTTTATTGGAATTTTTATTGCCGCAATTTTGGCAGCAATTATGAGCACTATCAATGCTCAAATCATTATTTGCTGCAGCGCTTTAAGCCAAGATTTTTACAAAAGATTTTTACGAAAAAATGCTAATGATAAGGAAATGTTAGTTGTTACCAGATTATTTGTAATTGTAGTTGCAATCATATCTGCCCTAATTGCACAAGATGAAAATTCTTCAGTTCTTGCTTTAGTTGCAAGAGCTTGGGCAGGACTTGGAGCTTCAATTGGACCAATAATTTTATTCTCTTTATTCTGGAAAAAAACCACTAGAAGCGGCGCTATTGCAGGAATTATTTCTGGCGCAGTTTCTGCAATAATTTGCAGCAAAATCTCTTTCTTTTCTTACGAAATGTTGCCAGCATTTTTAATTTCTTCCATAGCAATATTCATCACCAGCCTTGCCACCAAAAACCAAATTCCAAATTTTGTTGAAGATGATTTTAAATTAATGCTAAAAAAATAAATGTTTCAATCACCCAAAACCCGCCTACCATCTTTTTTATTTTCATATTTAGTCCTATTTTTGCTTATTTTTTAGTAAAATTACTCTAAATATATTCCGATATTCATCGTAATTTTACTAAAAAAGCGCTAAAAATATGCCAAAATCTGAAAATAAAAAAGATGGTAAGTGGATTCTTGCAAAAAAACAATTTGAAGAAAATAAAGCTGGCTGGAAAAAATCTTTTTTTGATGGATTTTCTCAAGATGAAAATAGCGCGCCACTTCCTTGGATGACCTATCCATTTATTGACTTCATCCCAAGTAAATTAAATAGAAACACCACAATTTTTGAATTTGGCTGCGGCTCTTCAACTTTATTTTTTGCTAAAAAAGTTAAAAAAATTATTGCACTAGAAAGCAATCCAAGATGGTTTGATATTATGTCGCGTAAGCTTTTCGAATTTGAAATAAAAAATGTTGAATTAATTTTAATGCCAGATGCTCTAGAAAATTCCGATTACGAAAATTTTGCTAAAAATTCTTCACAAAAATTTGATTTTATATTTATCGATTCTCTAAAAAGATTTGAATGCGCGAAAAATTCTATTAGCGCCATAAATATAGACGGAGCAATAGTTTTAGACGATTCAGAAAGAAAAAGTTATAAGAAAATTTTTGATTTTTTTGCAGAAAATAATTTCCAAAAACAAGATTTTTTTGGAATAGCTCCAGGGCAAATTAGAATTAAAAATACGACAGTTTTTTGGAGTTAGAAAACAGCTTATCTTTTTTAAATCACCACCAAATTATCAATATGCACTAAGTCCGATTTAGCTAGCTTTCCTAAAATTTCCTTAACTTCACTAGTTTTTTTCCCTAAAACTTTTTTAATCTCTGACGCATCATATCCACTAATTCCGTTGGCAATATAATTTCCTTCTTCATCTTTAATGAAAATTGCATCACCTTTTTTAAAATTTCCCTTAATTGCCACCACGCCAATTGGCAGTAAGCTAATTTTTTTATTGATCAAAGCTTCTTTAGCGCATTGATTCACAATCACACCCTGCTTTAAATTAAGCAAGCCCGCAAGCCATTTTTTACGAGATTTTGTAGAGTTTTTTTCACTACGAAAAATAGTGTAATTTTGCTTACCTAAAAATAATTTTTTTAAAGAATTTTCAATTAAACCACTAGTGATAATTGTTTCGCATCCATAAGGCGCAACCATTTTAGCGGCTTGAATTTTAGTAATCATGCCTCCAGTTCCAACCTTTGAAACAGAGCCTCCGGCCATATTTTCAATATCTTTATTAATTTCAAAAACTTCCGAAATTAATTTAGCATTTTTTTCTATTTTAGGATTTTTATCATAAAGACCGTCAATGTCAGAAAATAAAATTAATAAATCTGATGAGGTCATTTGAGCCACGCGTGCAGCAAGTCGGTCATTATCACCAATTTTTATTTCATCAACTGCAACAGTATCATTTTCATTGATAATTGGAATAATTTTATTTTTTAAAAGAGTATCAATGGTATTTTTAGAATTTAAATAACGCTCTCTGCTATTGCAATCAGAGGCAGTGAGCAAAATTTGCGCTACATTAATTTTATATTTTTTAAAAAAATCGCGATAAAAACTCATCAATTGAATTTGCCCAATAGCCGCCGAAGCTTGTTTTTCTTCAAGAGATAATTTTTTATCTGCCGCCTTCAAAAACCCCCTTCCAAGCGCAATTGCACCAGATGAAACAATAATAATTTCAATATTTTTTTTAAGTAATTCTGCGATATTTGAAACAAAATTCTTTAACCACAAATCACGCAATTTTCCATCTTCAACCAATAGCGACGAGCCAATTTTGATCACTATTTTTTTCTTGTTTAAATCTAAAATCATTTTAAACCTCTATTGCGACGAGCCTGTTTTACTTCTTCGCGATAAACATAATTTTTTACCAGTGGAAGTGGATAATCTGCGAAAGAGCCGTCGCTTTTCATAATATAAATTCCAACTACACGATTACGCTGCAACTGACTTCCATCAGCACTAATTATATCAGGAAAATCTTCGCCAACCGAACGAAGTTCAATCAAACTGTCAATTACACCATTTTTAATTAAAGCATTTTTTACCACCTCAGCCCTTTTCATTGCAAGCCCTTCATTGTAAAGCTCTAACCCAACTCGATCAGCGTTTCCAACTACTAAAATATGATATTGTCCTTCCAAAGTTTTTAAATATTTTAACACATTAAACATGTCTTTATTAGCTTTGTCGTTGAGCTTATAATTATTCAAATCAAATAAAATTTCAAAACGATCAAATGCCGGTTCTTTAATTTTAGTTTTTGGCTGGCGATCTTTTGACAAATCATCAATATAATATTCTATTTCCTCTAGAAGCTTATAAAATCTGGTTTTGCATTGAGCTAAGTCAGAAACACGAAAAAGAGCTTTAGACTCACGACTAATCCAACAATCGTAAAGATAACTTAAATGCGCGGTTTGAATTGGAAGGTAAAATTTAACATGAGGATGATCCAGAACTAATTCCATTCTTTTTTGCATCAAAACAAGCTCTTCCATTTGAGCTTTATCTGCATTCCATTTAATTGGATTCTCTGGAATAAATGGCTTTAATTCAACGATATTTAAACCTTTTTGCGAAAAATATTCTGCATCCCTTGTTTTTTTAATCGACAAAAGATTACGAGAAAATTCTAAATATTCTAAAGCAAGATAGGAATTATATCCGCCTCTAGTTTTAAGATTTGACTCTGCATTAGAAAGCCTTTCATAAGGCGTGAGGGCGCAAGAGGCTACAAGAGTCAAAGATAATAAAATGCAGCATTTTTTTAACAGACTCATTTAGGTAAAAACAATCAAAAACTTTTGATAAGATACTATAATACCATTTTAACTAGATAATTCGGGATAAAAACATATTAAACCCCGTCATCCTTGAAGCTCAGCTTCGAGGATCTCATGAGTTTACACTTCCACTCTCCTTAAGCAAAACTCATGAGATCCTCGACTCTGCGAGCCAAGGATGACGCTAGTGGGAAAATTTCTTATCCCAAATTGACATTCTAAGAATTCATCGATTTGAAAAACTCTTCATTAGTTTTAGTATGATCAATTTTGTGAAGCAAGAATTCCATTGCATCAATCGAATTCATTGGATTAACAATTCTTCTCAACATCCAAACTTTTGATAGAGTTGCGCGATCAACCAATAACTCTTCTTTTCTAGTTCCAGATCTAGTAATATCAATAGCTGGGAAAATTCTTTTATCAGAAATTTTTCTATCAAGAACAATTTCTGAGTTACCCGTGCCCTTAAATTCCTCAAAAATAACTTCGTCCATTTTTGAACCAGTATCAACTAGAGCAGTAGCAATAATAGTAAGCGATCCACCTTCTTCAATATTACGAGCTGCACCAAAAAATCTTTTTGGTTTTTGTAAAGCATTAGAGTCAACACCACCAGTTAAAACTTTACCAGATGAAGGAATTACCGTGTTATAAGCGCGTGCTAAACGAGTGATTGAATCAAGTAAAATTACCACATCTTTTTTAGCTTCAACTAAACGACGAGCTTTTTCAATTACCATTTCAGCAAGCTGCACATGTCGAGTTGCCGGCTCATCAAAAGTTGAACTTACCACTTCACCTTTTACAGTTCTAAGCATATCAGTAACTTCTTCAGGACGCTCATCAATCAAAAGCACAATTAAAATAACTTCAGGATGATTACTGGTAATCGCATGCGCAATGTTTTGCATCAAAGAAGTTTTACCAGTGCGAGGAGGCGCTACAATTAAGGCGCGCTGACCTTTTCCTAAAGGAGAAGTCATGTCAATAATACGAGTACTAACATCGTTATTAAGCGGCTTATCTTCTTCTAAATTTAATTTTTTTTGCGGATAAAGTGGCGTTAAATCATCAAATAAAACACGATTTCTGATTTTTTCTGGCGCACCTAAATTCACCTCATTAACTCTTAATAAAGCAAAATATCTTTCACCTTTTTTCGGCGCACGAATTTGACCTCTAACCGTGTCACCAGTGCGTAAACCAAATCTTTTAATTTGACTTGGAGAAACATAAATATCATCTGAACCAGGGAAATAATTGGTTTCCGGAGCTCTTAAAAAACCAAAACCATCTTCCAAAACTTCTAAAACACCTTCGCCAATAATTACATTTTCTGAATTTTGATCAGAGAAATTTTTTAAAATATGATAAATAATATCTTGTCTGCCATAGTCGCCAATGGTATCTAGACCATATTCTTTTCCAACTTCAATTAAAGTTTCAGCAGATTTAAGTTTTAAAGATTTTAATTCCAAAGTTCTTCCGCTTCCAGAAGCTATGATTGGGCGGCGCTGAGAATCAGCTCGGCTAGCAGAAGAATCTTCATCTTCATAATCATCAGAATTATTACTAGTTTGAGCTTGTGCAGGAGTGCTTTGAGCAGCTGGACTAGGTTGTGCAGCATTATTTAATAATTGATTACCGCGACTTATAAGGTTTCCAGTATGTAAACGCGGAGTTTGCTCAAAACGAGTTGGTTGCTCGTAATTATTTTGACTTTGGCTATTTTGTTCTTGTGCAGCTGGTTGCTCTTGAACTTCTGCTTGAGTTTGCTGAGGGGCGCCGTAGCGCAAAGTTAGCTTTGAAGAGGACATTTAGACTAAAAATTAATTGATATAAAGTAGATTAAAAACTGCAAGCAAGGGGAAGTTATATTTATTTGTAATGTAATATAGATTTTGTAAAACCAGAGCTGCGAAAGATGCGGATGCGAGAACCCCTATAAACTATTTTGCTTAAGCGGGCTCAATCAACTTGATGACAATTTTTAGTTCTTATTTTTTAAATGTCAAGCATTTCATTTAAAGGCGCCTTTAAAAAGAAAAACTACAAACTGCGTCCGTGTTCCTTGCCAGCCGCTCTTTCTTTGGCTTCAATCATACTAACCCAAAATCCTTTGTGACTGCGTTGATTGATGATTTGCGCCGAGCTGATTAAATAAGTAAGTTTTTGTCCAAAAATCATCGAAGTCCAGAATCCTACAGGCTTTACCAAATCAACTACCTTTACCTCATCAACTTCTTTTTCTTGCTCTTCTGAAGGCATCAACTCATAACCCGCACTAACGCCGCTCTGCTTTTGACTCGCTTTTCTTCTTGCCTCTTCTTTCATTTCAGAGATAGAGCGTGGCAACTCATCTTTTTTTCGCATCAAATCTTCATCTTCTTTTTTGAAACTTTTTTTCGCAATTCCTAAAGTTTTTTTACCAACCCTTTTTAAAATCTGATATTTCTTATAAGCCTGAACCAGCAAAAAATTAAGTATGATGCGAGTCAATATAATCAAAACAAAGACAGCAAGAAAAATGCCCAATAAAACTGGTGAAATTCTTTCAAAAGTAGAAATAAAATCTGTCATTATTTAGCGCCTTCCTTACAAGTTTGTTTCATTTTAGCATAAGCCTGCGCAAAGCCAATTAAAGAATAAGTATCAGATGCAATTTTGCCACCACTGGCAACTCCCGTTACTATAACATCTTCATGCTTTTGCATTTCCTTTATAATATTAATATCGTCATTTTTATCATTAGCCCAAGCTATATCTTGATAAGGAAAAAGATAGAATTTTTTTGAACCAAAAGAAGCTTCCGCATCTGATTTTTGATCATAATAAAAACCAGCAGAAACACTGATTTCATCAGCATCATTTTCAATATTAGTAATTAAAAAAAATGGCTCACCCTTTTTATCAAAATTTCCTTCGCGCTTAATTGGGGTTGAAGCCATATAACAAACAATCTGATTTCCTCTCGCAGCTTTAAAAACACTCCAATCCCAAAACTTCTCCTGCAATTCTTGAGCAAATACCTCGCTCGTAAAACTTAAAAAAAATATTAAAAATTTCATCAATTTCATGGCTTGACTTCAATTATAGGCTAAAATATTATTAGAGATGTTGCTAACGGCAGTTACACTATGGTCTTTATAAGACTTAAAAATAAGCTCGCAAGTCGAAGCTATTTAACAGCGTCTAATTCTATCACAAAAAATATAATATTTTTTTAAATGTCAACAGAAGCTCACGAAAAGCATAATCCTTTGGCTCAATTTGAAGTTAATAAATTAATTGATCTTCACTTAGGATCATTTGATATAAGCTTCACCAATTCATCACTTTACATGGTAATTGCAACATTTAGCGCAATTATTGTAATGTTACTTGCTACCAGAAAAAAATCATTAATCCCTTCAAGAGCTCAGGTTTTCGCTGAGTCAATTTATCATTTCGTTTTTGATATAATTAAAAATGGCATCGGAAATGAAGGCGCTAAATTTTTTCCGCTAGTTTTTACTTTCTTCATCTTCATTTTAATGTGCAACTTATTTGGCATGACTCCTTACAGTTTCACCGCCACTTCTCAGATCGCAGTTACACTTTCTTTGGCCGCAATCGCATTTTTTACAATCACAATTTTTGCTATTGCAAGAAATGGATTTGGCGGATTCTTACACATGTTTTTGCCAAGCGGAGTGCCAATGTGGATGGCGCCAGTAATTTTTGCAATCGAGTTATTTTCCTTTTTAATTAGACCCGTAACTCTCTCTGTGCGTCTTTTTGCTAACATAGTAGCGGGACACGTGCTATTAAAAGTTGTCGCTGGATTCATTATCTCTCTAGGAATTATCTTTGGCACATTGCCATTTTTATTTAGCATTGTGATGACTGGTTTTGAATTTTTCGTTGCCGTGTTGCAAGCTTATATATTCTCAATTTTAGTTTGCGCTTATTTAGGAGAAGTTACTCGCGCGCACTAACTAAAGACAAAGAAATTTGATCTTAAGCTTGTTTTGATCAAATATGAAAAGATGCCCTAAATTAATGGGATAAAATAGGCAGAAGGTTTTAAAAAATGGGAAATTGTCTAAATTTCTTAATAAATTTTAACTAAAAAATAGGTAAATTATGGAATTAGTAGCTTTAAAATATATCGGTGTTGGTCTATGTTCAATTGGAATGGCTGGTGCTGCGCTTGCAATTGGTAATATCTTCGGATCTTTCTTTAATAGCATTGCTCGCAATCCTTCTGCGGCTCCAAAAATTGAAAAATATATTTACATCGCAGCTGGACTTACTGAAGCTATGGGTATCTTCGCTGTACTTTT
>CAMDMO010000008.1 GCA_945902255.1 Rickettsia typhi
GCTGCTTGAGTTATATTACCTTCTACAAGATTTTCTATAACCCTCATTCTTAAATCTAAACTGTAAGGTTTTGCCATAAATTTCTTTAAAAAAACTTATTAATAGTTTTTTTATATTGTGGTGTCAATAGAATTTAGATTTGGTATATATCACAAGGGAAAGGGAAGGAAATAAATTATTTTCGTCCGACCTCAATAGTAGAACCCTTATATTCGACGGAGATACGGGGGCTTTACATTTGACAAAAGAGAAATTAAGTGAAATTCTTGGACCAAAAACTGCTGATTTAATTATATCATACTCCAAAAAACGAATTACAGAAATTGTAGATGCAGTAGATGCAGAAATTGATAAGACGATACTACGTGCAGAAAGACTGGTAGACGAAGGACGCACCACCAATGCTTCTATTGAGGCGTAATTAAAATTGAAGACCCACCCTCAAGTTGCGGGTAATTAGACCGAATAGTTATTACGAATTAGCGTTACAAAATACAAATCGCAAAAAAAGCATGATGATGAATTCTTTACAAAAAAGAATAATGAGCGGACGCACTAGTGCCTTTGTTGAATAGACATAAAGATAGTAGACACTGTTAATAATCATTATATAAATACCTACCTCGGTGCTGTTAAACCCGCAGTAGGTGAACTTAAAGGAGCTGAACCCGCAGGAGTTAGTGATGAAGAGGGTGCGCCAACACCAGTTCTAACCGCTGTCACACTAGAGAAAGCAGCTTCATAAGCATTTATTTTTGGATCTTCTAATGTGGATATTATTTTTTGAAGTTGAATTGCTATTTTATTATCATTACTTGTTTCTTCGCCAACAGGTAAATGCTTTCTAGATCCCCTTACACTTGCAGCAAAACTTTCACGATCTTTTGCATTAAAAATAAAATAAACAGCACTATATCCTATTTGCGGGGCAGACGGTACGGCGTTATGACCATTAATATCAACTTGAAGATTTATATATTTATCCATTAAATATTTAAAATTCTCTTGTTTTTCAGATATTGGCCCAGTTTTTGGATTAATTTCAAAATCAACAACTTCACCAGTTGATTTAAATTTATCTAAAATCGCTTTAAATAATAAGTTAATTTTATCTAAATTTTCATATGACGGGTCAAAAGAAATATTAAGTTTTGTTAATCTTGGTCTTTCGTGAATAATTTCAATTAATTTATCAATTACAAAATCATCTTTTACTTTAAAATTGAGAGAGATTTCTGGGTTATGTCTATCTTCGGAAATTAATTGTAATCTTGACCTTAATTCTTCGCTACTTGGCTCAGATCCTACACCAGCTCCGGCTCCAGCTCCAGCAGAAGCTACTACTACAGGAGAAAATTTCTCTTTTTCATCCCGCTCTATATTTTGAAGCATATTTATTATTCTTCTAGCCTGAACTCCTAGGTCACCATCGGTTCTTTCATATGGTTTTGCAATTCCACCAATTTCTACTCGATTGGAATTATTAAAATCTTTAATTGTAATTTGTCTTACATGACGCGGAGCTACTTTATTAAAAACTTCAATATCCACCTTAAGCCTATCATATCTACCAACCAAAGATCTAAAATCTTTTTGTTTATCGAGTATAGATTTTGCTCCATCAGTAATTATAAAGACAAATCTCTCTGGTTTAGTTAATTTTGGAATCCCCAATTTTAAAGCTTCTCTAAATAATAAATTAATCTTATCTAAATTTTCATATGATGGGTCAAAAGAAATTTTAAGATCTGTCAATAACGGTCTTTCATTAAAAATTTTAATTAATTCATCAACCGTTTGGTCATCTTTTATTTTAACATCAAGAGAGATATCTTTTATTTTTTTATTGCCAGATATTGCCTGTAATATAGATTTCAAACCTTCACTACCCAACTCTTCTTCTTTGAGATCAATTCTTGTTATCAGTGGATTTCTTATTAAAGCTGTTAAAGCTCTTAGTTTTTCCCTTAGTTTTTCTCTTGGAAAGCCGGCTGAAAATTCATTTAAGCATTCTATTTTGTCGAATCCCGATCTATAAAATCCTTCATTAAAACCATCTATCAGTCCCGGATGGTCGTTAATAAATACTATTCTGCCATCTTCTGTAATTGGAAATCTTCCTTTTTTCGGTTTTGTTGCGCTTGGCTCTGCGGAATGCGCAACTTCTGCGGCTCTAGGTGCAGCAGAAGATCCCTCCCCAGCTCCAGCTAAAACCAATCTTTGAGCTTCAGCTAAAGCCTTTGCCCTAGCTTCAGCTAAAGCCTTTGCCCTAGCTTCTTCTTCTCGAGCCTCTGAATCCCTTTTAGCTGAATCAGAAGTTCCTCCTGCAGCAGCAGATACAGCTCCACCACCCAAAGTAGTATTAGGATTTTTGTTACCTTTTTTATTCTTTTTTGGCGCCATAATTTTCCTTTTTTAGTAAGTAATTAATAAAGAAATATATTAAGCGAATTTTTATAAATCCTTATCAAAAAATAACACTCGATTTAAAACCCCAGGCTTTAGCCTAGCCATGGCAATATTTATATTTCTTACCGCTACCGCAAGGGCAAGGCTCGTTTCTGCCAACACTTCCCCAAGTAGTAGGGTTTTGAGGATTTCTTTGAGATGGCTCTACATTATTTTTAACTGGTAAAAAAGGTGACTTAGCCACTCCATTAGATTCTTCAACTTGCATTGCCGGATCGCTTCTGGTTTCAAACATTTTTTGTTTTGGAGCTCTGGCAATTAAATTTATACCATCTTCATCTTGATCTAAATTAATTTGCACATGAGATACGCGGCTTACAATTTGCTCTTCAACACGAAGCATCATTTCTTCAAATAAATTAAACGCTTCTCTTTTATATTCGATTAGCGGATCTTTTTGTGCATAGGCTCTAAGATTGATTCCACTACGCAATTTATCAAGCGACAACAGATGATCTTTCCATTCAGAATCTAGAGTTAGTAAGAAAATTTGTTTTTCAATTCTTCTCATTATTTCTGCACCATAAAGATTTTCTTTATCCAACAAAATTTGATCAGTAGATTTAGCAACAAATTCCAAAATCTCTTTTTCACCAACGCCGTCTTTTTTAGCTTCGCTTATTACATCAAGTCTTAAGCCATAAATACGGAAAACTTCTTTTTGCAAAAGACTAGTTTCCCATTGTTCGTGATAAGAATTTTTTGGAATACAATCTTCAACCAACTCTTGATTTATTTGCTTTCTGAAGTGATTAATTTTTTGCGACACATCTTCCAGCGCAATAATTTCATTGCGAATTGTGAAGATAACTTTTCTTTGCTGATTAACTATATCATCATATTTTATGAGATTTTTTCTAATTTCATAATTACGCATTTCAACCTTATGTTGAGCGCCTGCAAGAGTTTTTGTAATCCATGGGTGGAAAATTGCCTCATCATCTTTTAGACCAAAAGTTGATAATAAGGATTGCAATTTTTCTGAACCAAAAATGCGCATTAAATCATCTTCAAGCGAAAGGAAAAATTTAGATTTTCCAGGATCGCCCTGTCTTCCTGAGCGACCACGAAGTTGATTATCAATTCTGCGACTTTCATGTCTTTCGGTTCCAAGCACATATAATCCGCCAGCTTCAATAACAGTTTTTTTATCTGCCTCAACTTTCGCTTTAATTTCAGCAATTTTTTCTTCATTAATTGCAGAATTTTTAGTAATTTCTTGCTCAATCATCATTTCTGGATTACCGCCAAGCATGATGTCAGTTCCTCTTCCCGCCATATTTGTTGCAATGGTAACAGCGCCAGAAATGCCGGCCTGAGCAATAATTTCAGCTTCTTGCAAATGATATTTAGCATTTAAAACAGTATGCGGCAATTTATGGCTTTTTAGTAATTTTGATAAATATTCTGATTTTTCGATACTTACCGTGCCAACTAAAATTGGTTGTTTTTTTGCGTGAGCTTCTTGAATAGATTTTATAATTGCGTCATATTTTGCTTTTTCATTCTTATATATTTCATCATCCTCATCTAATCTTAAAACCTTACGATTAGTAGGAATTTCAACCACTTTTAAACCATAAATTTCTTCAAATTCTACCGCTTCAGTTAAAGCAGTTCCCGTCATTCCTGCTAATTTTTTATAAAGACGGAAATAATTTTGAAAAGTAATTGAAGCGAGAGTTTGGTTTTCATTACGAACTCTAACCCCTTCTTTTGCTTCTAGCGCTTGATGAAGACCGTCAGAAAAACGGCGACCTTCTTGCATGCGACCAGTAAATTCATCAATAATTATCACCGAACCATCTTTTATAATATAGTCAATTTCATTTCTGAAAATTTTGTGAGCTTTTAAAGCCTGATTTATATGATGCACTAAAGCGATATGTATTGGATCATAAAGCGATGAATTTTCTTCAATCACTTTAGAATTTTTCAGAATTTTTTCTACTGACTCAATTCCGGCGTCAGTTAAAAAAACGCCGCGGTCTTTTTCTTCCATTTGAAAATCTTTATCTCCAAGTCTTGGAATTATACGATTAATTTCTTCGTAAAGTTTTGAATTGTCATTTGTGGGGCCAGAAATAATTAGCGGAGTTCTGGCCTCATCAATTAAAATTGAATCAACCTCATCAACAATAGCAAAATTTTTCTCGCGCTGAACCATGTCATCAAGCGAAAATTTCATATTATCACGCAAATAATCGAAACCTAATTCGTTATTAGTTGCATAAGTAATATCGCAGGCATATGCCGCTTTGCGCTGTTCATCATTAACATCGTTAGTTATACATCCAACAGTTAGACCTAAAAATTCATGAAGTTTCCCCATCCAAGCCGAGTCGCGTTTTGCAAGATAATCATTTACCGTTACAACATGAACTCCTTTTTGACTAAGAGCATTTAAATAACATGGCAGGGTTGAAACTAGGGTTTTTCCTTCACCAGTTTTCATTTCAGAAATTCTGCCTTGATGTAAAATTATGCCACCAATTAATTGAGTATCGAAATGTCTCATGTTTAACACGCGCTTTGAAGCCTCGCGAACCACTGCAAAAGCTTCGTGAAGCAGATCATCTAAAAATTCTCCAGCTTGCAGGCGACTACGAAACTCTTTAGTTTTAGCTTTTAGCGCATCATCGGAAAGTGCTGCAATTTCTGGCTCTAAACTATTTATTTTAGCTATTTCAGGAGCTAAAGATTTTATGATACGATCATTAACTGATCCAAAAATTCTTTTAATTGCGTAGGAAAACATTTATCGTGTAAATTATTTAATATAAAATCTTAATATCCGCACCACAAGCAATCAGCTTATCTGCCAGACCTTCATAGCCTCTTTCAAGATGATAAAGCCTGTTAATTACAGTCTCACCTTCAGCAACTAAACCAGCTAATACAAGAGAAACTGAAGCGCGTAAATCAGTCGCCATAACTTCTGCACCAGTTAATTTTTTAACACCTTTTACAACGGAAATATTGCTGTGAGATTCAATATTAGCGCCCATTCTCACTAATTCTAAAACATGCATGAAGCGATTTTCAAAAATATTTTCTTCAATCGCTGAAACGCCGTCAGCAACTGCCATCAAAGACATGAATTGCGCTTGCATATCAGTTGGAAATCCAGGAAAAGGATGAGTAGATATATTGGTTGAATTAATTACTTTAGAAATTTTTTTAACTTCAATTTGATTTTGTGAAATTTGCTTAAATTGCAAACCAGCTTTTTCCAAAGCCTCTCTTAATCCGCCAAAAATCCACATTTCAACATCATTTAATACAATGCATCCGTCAGTAATTCCGGCAGCAATTGCATAAGTTCCGGCCTCGATTCTATCGGCAATAATTTTATGACGCGCAGCATGTAACTTTTCAACACCTTGAATTTTTATTTGTGAGGTTCCAGCACCCGTAATGTTTGCTCCCATCGCAATTAAACATTTTGCTAAATCAATAATTTCAGGCTCGCAAGCGGCATTATTCATGGTGGTTTCACCTTCAGCCAAAGTTGCTGCCATTAAAGCATTTTCGGTTGCGCCAACTGAAACTTTTTCAAAATTAATTTCCGCACCTTTTAATCTTCCATCAACTACCGCTTCAACATATCCGCCAACTAGTTCAATTTTTGCACCCAACTTTTCCATTGCTTTTAAGTGCAAATCAACCGGACGCGTGCCAATAGCGCAACCTCCGGGTAAAGAAACTTTTGCCTTACCAAGCCTAGCAAGTAAAGGGCCTAAAATAAAAATTGAAGCGCGCATTTTTCTAACTAAGTCATAAGGAGCAACTGGATTAGTTATGTTTTTCGCATCTAAAACCATTACTCTGCCTTGACTTCCTCGCTCTTTATCAGTTCCATCAAGGTTAATTTCTATTCCCAAATTAACCAAAAGATTGGCCATTGTTGAAATATCAGAAACATGAGGAACATTACCGAGAGTAAGTTTTTCATCAGTTAAAATTGATGCCACCATTAATGGCAAAGCGGCATTTTTTGCACCAGCAATTTGCACTTCACCATGAAGTTTATTGCCGCCTGTAATTAAAAGTTTTTTCATGAATATTATTTTTTCTCGTAAAGCTTAACCAGCTGATTTAATAAAGTTAATCCATAGCCACTAGCACCCTTAACCGCTAGAGCGTCACCCTTACCTCTCCAAGCAACTCCTGCAATATCAAGATGTGCCCATTTAGTTTCGCCAACAAAACGCTTTAAAAACTGCGCCGCTGTTGTGCTTCCAGCACCTCTTCCGCTACCAACATTTTTCATATCAGCAATGTCAGAATTAATCATTTCATCATATTCTTCACCTAAAGGAAGTCGCCATGCGCGCTCTCCCGTAGCCTCTCCACAACTTTCAATTTTTTTCGCCAAATCATCGTCATTGCAAAATAAACCAGCATAAACATCTGCCAAAGCAACAATAATTGCGCCAGTTAGAGTTGCTAAATCAACAATAAATTTTGGCTTAAATTTTGTATTAGTATAATGAAGAGCATCTGCTAACACCAATCTTCCTTCTGCGTCGGTATTGATAACTTCAATAGTTTGACCAGACATTGAAGAAACCACATCTCCGGGGCGTTGCGCTGTTCCAGATGGCATATTTTCAACCAAACCAATTACACCAACCACATTTACTTTCGCTTTTCTTTGAGCTAAGCAACGAAGTAAACCAACCACAACAGCAGAACCTGCCATATCGGTTTTCATATCTTCCATATTTGCTGAAGGCTTAATTGAAATTCCACCAGTATCAAAAGTTACACCCTTACCAACAAAAGCTAGTGGCTGATCTTTCGCATTTCCACCATTCCATTTTAACACTACTAATTTTGATTCTTTTTCGCTACCTTGACCAACCCCAAGCAGAGCGCCCATTTTAAGCTTTTTCATTTCTGCTTCACCTAAAATTTCAACTTGCAAACCATCTTTTTTTAGAGTTTTACAAATTTCTGCATAGCTTTCTGGATTAAGAATATTCGCTGGTTCAGAAACTAAATCACGCACGAAAAAAATATTATCTGCCAAAATTTTTAAAGGCGCAAATTCACTTTTAACCTTTGCTAAATCTGGCGCCGCAATAGAAAGAGATTGGATTTTCAACTCTTTATCTTTTTTCTTATTTTCAAAATATTTATTGAAACGATAACTTTGCAAAACTCCACCAAAAGCAATATTTGCTAAGCTAGATGCAGCTTGAGATTCAAAAAATATAGTCGCATTTTTAATTTTTGCCCCATTTAAAAAAGCAACAATTTTTGCACCCAATTTCTGTAAAGACACTTCATTTAATTTCTTTTCTAAACCTGCACCAGCTACTACCACAACCTTATCATCTATAGTTACAACATGTGCCTGATTATTTTTTCCTTCAAAAGCAAATTGCTCTTTTGCAATTTTTACTGGTTTTAAATTTGACTTTTTAGCCTGTTCTTCTGTTAAAATAAGAACTGGAATTGAGTTTTTAAGCGCTAAAAAAGGCGATGTTTTAATAAAGTCAATTTTCATGTTTATTGATAATTAGTTTAGAAAGGAGTTATAATCTTTCGATTCAATTTAAAAAAAGGAGTGCAATTTTGCAATGGAATATACTCAAATAAATGACTTTGCCTTGATTATATCTTTAATCAGCCTTGGCTTTTTTGGCGGATTCAGTCATTGCATGGGAATGTGTGGACCATTCGTATTAACGCAAGTTAGTAATAACCTTGCAAAAACCCCTCTTGATAAATTTTCAAATTTTGCAAAATTAAAAAACCTAGCATTATTACCATATCACGCTGGACGCATAACCACCTATTCTTTACTCGGATTTTTATGTCAATTATTTAGAAAAAATATTCAAGATTTCACAAAATTTCATATATTGTCCTCAATATTTCTGACTATAGCTTCACTATTTTTTTTAAATATTTTTTTTGAAAAAAAAATTGCAAATTTGATAAGAAAAATTACTTTCCCTTTCGCGCAGAAGTTAAAAGCCTTAAAAAAAAGTGGTTTTTTTACTTTTTTAAAGACTGATTTTTTCACAAAATTAATTAGTAATTTATTCAAAAATCCCCAAGGTTTAAATGGCTATATTCTAGGTTTAATTCTAGGATTTATCCCTTGCGGATTGTTATATGGCGCATTTTTAATTACATCCACAATCACTAATCCAATTTTAGCGATATCTGGAATGTTTTTATTTGGAATATCAACCTTCCCCGCTCTGTTTTTAACGGCATCAGGAGGATATATTTTTTTTAAAATAGAAGTTTCGAAATTTAAAATTATCGCAAAAATTATCGCCTTAATAAATGCGATAATGCTTTTAATAATGGCTATTAAATCAATATAAAATGTCTAATTCACATTCAGAAAATCATACGCCGATTAACTATAATTACGATGTTATAAAATTATTCACTATTGCCGCTACCTTCTGGGGAATTGTTGGATTTTTAATGGGCGTAATTATTGCTTTTCAACTAACTTTTCCTTTGCTAAATCTTGATATTGAATGGCTGAGCTTTGGCAGACTTCGTCCACTTCATACTTCTGCGGTAATTTTTGCTTTTGGTGGATGCGCTCTTTTTGCTACTAGTTTTTTTATTGTACAAAGAACCTGTCAAACTCGACTTTGGGGTTCTAAATTTTTACTAAAATTTATTTTTTGGGGTTACCAAATTTTCATCTTAATGGCCGCTTATGGCTATGTTAGTGGCATTACTCAAGCCAGAGAATATGCCGAGCCAGAATGGTATGCTGACCTTTGGCTTACTATAATTTGGGTATGTTATTTAGTAGTTTTCTTAATGACTCTAAAAAATCGTAAAGAGCCACATATTTATGTAGCAAATTGGTTCTTCCTTAGCTTTATTGTTACGGTTGCGGTATTACATATAGTTAACAATCTCTCAATTCCACTTAGATGGGATAGCCCTTATAGCTATTCAGTTTTTGCCGGAGTGCAGAGCGCCATGATTCAATGGTGGTATGGACATAATGCAGTTGGGTTTTTCTTAACCGCCGGCTTTATTGGAATTATGTATTATTTCGTTCCAAAACGCGCCAATCGCCCCGTATATTCTTATCGTCTTTCAATTCTACATTTTTGGTCTTTAATTTTTATCTATATTTGGGCAGGACCACACCATCTGCATTACACCTCTCTTCCTGATTGGGTTCAAACTTTAGGTATGACTTTTTCAATTATGTTATGGATGCCTTCTTGGGGTGGCATGATTAACGGTATTATGACTCTTTCTGGCGCGTGGCATAAATTGCGCGAAGATCCAGTTTTGCGATTCTTAATTACTGCCGTTGCCTTTTATGGAATGAGCACTTTTGAAGGTCCATTAATGGCAATTAAATCAGTGAACGCTCTTTCTCATTATACTGAATGGACTATTGGTCACGTTCACTCTGGAGCTTTAGGATGGGTTGCAATGATCAGCTTTGGCGCCCTTTATCACTTAGTGCCAGTGCTATGGAATAAAAAAGATCTATATTCAATGAAGTTAGTTTCAGTTCACTTTTGGCTAGCAACTATTGGCATTGTTTTATATATCACTGCAATGTGGATTGGTGGCGTTATGCAAGGCTTAATGTGGCGCTCTTATGATGATATGGGATTCTTACAATATTCATTTGTTGAAGTCGTAAAAGCAATGCATCCACTTTATTTTACCCGCGCAGTTGGTGGCTTATTTTTCCTTGCCGGCGCTTGTTTAATGGGTTATAATTTTTACAAAACTATTAATTCTAAAGAGTTAGAAAATGTTTAATCATCATAAAGTTGAGAAAAACTCAATATTACTTTTAATTTTAACAGTAATCGTAATTTCAGTTGGTGGCTTAGTTGAAATTGCGCCGCTTTTTCGCATGGAAACAACAATAGAAAAGGTTGAAGGAATGAGACCTTACACTCCGCTAGAATTAGCTGGTGCTAAAATATATAAGCGCGAAGGATGTTACGGTTGCCATTCGCAACAAGTTCGCGTATTGCGCGACGAAGTGGAAAGATATGGACACTACTCTATCGCCGCCGAAAGCATGTATGACCACCCTTTTCAATGGGGATCAAAAAGAACTGGCCCAGATTTAGCAAGACTTGGAGGTAAATATTCTGACGAATGGCATGTGCGTCATTTAATTGACCCAAGAAGTGTAGTGCCAGAATCAATCATGCCGGGATATAAATTTTTACCTCACAGAGATGCTGATATTTCTGAAATTTCGCAAGATATGGAAATATTACGCAAAGTTGGCGTTCCTTACAGTGATGACATGATTCAAAATGCAATGTCTGACGCAGCAGTGCAAGCCTCAAACGATCGTGATTCTGATGCATTGCAAAAACGCTATGGTGGCAAAGTTAATGTTAGAGATTTCGATGGAAACCCTAATAAAGTTTCTGAAATGGATGCTCTAGTTTCTTATTTGCAAGTTCTTGGAACTTTTGTTAACTTCTCAAAATTCGAAACTATGCATAATGAAAAAGAGGTTAAAAAATGATTGAGTCTTTAATAGAAAATGCGCCCACAATCGCAACCGTGTTTTTTTTCGTCGCATTTTGCTATATTGTTTTTTCAGTTTTTAAAAAAAATACCAAAAAGAAATTTGATAAATATTCACAAATTCCCCTAAAAGATCATGAACAAAAATAAAGAACAAAAAAAAGTTGAAACTACTGGCCACGATTGGGATGGTATTTCTGAATATGACATTCCAACGCCTCGCTGGTGGCTAATTACATGGATTATTTGCATAATCTGGTCAATCGGCTATTGGGTTTTTTATCCAACTTGGCCCGTTAAAAATGGTAATAGTAAAGGTGTTTTGAATTGGACTCAAAGAGGAGAATTGCAAGAATCTCAAGAAGAAATTCTTGCGCGCAAAAATGTTTATTTAGATAAATTTTCAAAAAGCAG
Source organism: Rickettsia typhi (assembly GCA_945902255.1). Classification (GTDB taxonomy): domain Bacteria; phylum Pseudomonadota; class Alphaproteobacteria; order Rickettsiales; family UBA1997; genus UBA2645. The sequence goes on from CAMDMO010000008.1 coordinate 11,392, forward strand.
TTTTGAACAAATTCAAAAAAATCCAGAGCTAATGGAATTCGCTTTAAATGGCGGAGAAAGTGCTTTTAAAGAAAATTGCGCCGCTTGCCATGGAACAGGAGCTCAAGGTTATAAAGGGTTTCCAAATTTAAATGATGATGATTGGTTATGGGGCGGAAAAATTAACGATATTTATGCAACTCTAAAATATGGCATTAGATCTGGCCACGAAAAAACAAGAGCCAATCAAATGCCATCTTTCGGGTTAGATAAAATACTTAAGAAAGATGAAATTGAATCAGTTACTGAATATGTAATGTCACTTTCTGATAAATCTTTAAAAAATCATAAAGGTGAGGAAATTTTTAAAGCAAATTGCGTTGCTTGCCATGGAGCTGGTGGCAAAGGAAACAAAGCAATGGGCGCACCAAATTTATCTGACGCTATTTGGCTATATGGCGGTAAAAAAGAAGATATTATTTACACAGTTACTTATGCTCGCGCTGGCGTAATGCCTTATTGGACTGGTCGACTTGATGAAAACACAATTAGACAATTGGCTATTTATGTTCATTCTCTAGGCGGTGGTGAGTAGAAACTCTTGACCCTTTGAATGTAAAGCTTTTGTCTGCCGCGCCTTGTTTTTGGGTTGTTTTACTTCTTAGGTTGTTTTACTTCTTAGGTTGTCTTACTTCTTGGGTCGTCTCGCCTCTTGGGTTGTCTTACTTCTTTAAGTTGTCTTGCTTCTTTAAGTTGTCACCCTTTTCCCTTCTTTAGGTTGTCACCCCGTCGAATGACGGGGTCTATTTTGTCAAGATTTCGATTTTAAAATTAAGTTGAGAATTTGTAACCAGATGGACCCCGTCATTCGACGGGGTGACAACCTAAAGAAGGGAAAAGAGTGACAACTTAAAGAAGGGAAAAGGGTGACAACCTAAAGAAGGGAAAGGGTTGATAACCTAAAGAAGGGAAAAGGGTGACAACTTAAAGAAGGAGGAAGACATCTCGAGAAGAAAGAGAGGTATATCTCGAGAAGGAAGGAAGAAAGAAAGACATCTCAAGAAGGAATAAAGAGATAAACTCAAGCAATAGAAATAAAAATCATACACTAAAATAAATGCTAATCGGATTTAACACCACAAAATCAAACCTTCTCACCTCCTATAAAACCCAAAAACTTCACCACGCAATTTTGCTAAATGGTAAAAAAGGCATAGGAAAATCAAGCTTTGCGAAAGAATTTATTTTAGAAATTCTAAATTCTACAAACATTAATCATCCAGATTTATTTCTTATTGAAAAGGATCCAGAAAAAAGAGAGATTGGCGTTGATAAAATTAGACAAATTGCCAATTTCATAAATCAAACTTCAGCAATTTCTCCAAGTAAATTTATTCTTATCAACTCAGCCTGCGAGCTTAACAAATCATCATCCAACGCTTTATTAAAAATTCTTGAAGAGCCTCACCAAAATAATTTTTTAATTCTAATTTCTCACAATATAAGTAAAATATTACCCACCATTAGATCTCGCTGCCAAATCATCAATATTCCTGATTTGAGTAAAGAAAGTTTTAAAGAAATTTTGCTAGCCAAATCATCAAAAATTCCTACTAATCAATTAGATTTTTTATCAGAAATTTGCGATAACTCACCCTCCACTTCGCTCAATTTAGGACTAGATTTAATCAAGGTTTATGAAGATTTTCTAAATTCTTTTACTAATAAAAAAATCAGTCCAGAATTATTAAAAAAAATCTCTGATAAAAATTTCTCTTTTTTAGTTTTTGAAAAAGTTTTTGAATTTTTTATTAGTCGCTTAGTTAAATTTACAACCATTGCGCAAAATGAATTTTTCTTTAATGAAAAAGAAATTTTTATAAATTTAACCAATAAATTCTCTAGTAAGGAAATTTTTTTTATAGCCGATGAAAGCTTGATTTTGCTACATAAAACAGTGTCATTAAATTTAGATAAAAAACTTTGCATATTAAATATTTTTAATAGATTTTTTTATAAAAAATAGAGCGTCTAAAAAACTTTTTAAAACATGACAAAAATCTATAGAAGCATAGGATTAATGAGCGGCACTTCAATGGACGGTATTGATTTAGCACTAATTGAAAGCGATGGAAAAGATATTATTAAACAAAAAGGTTTTGCTTATAAAGCCTATGAAAAAGATTTTAAAACCCGCCTTGCAAAACTAATTTATGATCACCCAAAACTTGAAGAAATTAAAATAACTGAAAATGAGTTAACTATTCTGCACGCTGACTTGGTGAATGAATTTCTTGCTAAAAATAAAATCGATAAATCTTCAATTGATATTATTTCTTTTCATGGGCATACAATTTTTCATAACCCAGAAAAATCAATCACTTGGCAAATTGGAAATGCTCATTTATTAGCTGCAAAAACTGGAATTGATGTTATTGCTGATTTTCGTAGTTACGATGTAGCTCTTGGCGGACAAGGCGCGCCACTGGTTCCAATTTATCACTTTTGTCTTTTGAAAAAAGAAAATTTACCCATCGCAGTTTTAAATATTGGTGGAATTTCTAATATCACTTATTTTAAAAATAACGACGAAAATGACATCGAAGCTTTTGATACCTGCTTCGGAAACGCACCTTTCGATGACTTAGTAAAAGAAAAATTTGGCTATGATTTTGATAAAAATGGCGAATTAGCCAAAAAAGGGCAAGTGGACTTTATTCTAGCGGATCGTATTTTACAAAATGAGCTATTCTGCAAAAAACCTCCAAAATCTTTTAACCGAGATGATTTTTCAGATCTTTTAGCGCCAATTAGAAGTTTAAAAAAACCAGAAGATGCCTTACTTACCTTGGCTTATATGCATGCTAAAGCTTTGCAAATGAATTTAGATTTTTTAAGTCAAAAACCAAAGAAAATATTTGTTTGTGGCGGCGGCAGAAAAAACAGCGCTATAATGGATGAAATGAAAAAATGGCTATCTGGAATTGAAATTTGTGCAATTGAAGAAATCGGCTTAAATGGTGATGCAATTGAGGCGGAAGCCTTTGCTTTTCTAGGAATTAGAAGTTTATTAAAACTGCCAATTAGCTTTACAAAGACTACCGGTCTAAAATCTAATCCTCAAAAGATGCAAATGGTTTCACTGGAAAATGATTTCTCTCAGGCTTCATCTCTGCAACATTCTTCTTCTTGCGGCGGCGTCTTCTATCGCGCTTAACTTTACGAATTTTGCCAACATCCATCATTAATCGTTGTTTTATGTGATTATCAATGGCAGCTTCGAATTCCTTCATGTGATCTTTGAAAAAATGATCAGCGCCTTGAATCATTTGATAATTGATTTCCGCACCTTCTCTTGCTGATAATTTTTCTGATAATTTTGCCGTATCTGACTCTTTAGTGATTTCATCTTTACTTCCCTGAACAATAAGCCCAGTTGAGGTGCAAGGCACAATAAAGTTGAAGTCATATTTTGTTACCGGAGGGGCAACTAAAATATAATTTTCAATTTCCGGTCTTCTCATAACTGATTGAAGAGCAATCCACGCTCCAAAAGAAAAGCCTGAAATCCAATATTCAGTTGCTTCCATGTTTTGATCATGAAGCCAATTCATCACTGCAGTTGCGTCTAAAAGCTCGCCAACACCACTATCAAACTTGCCTTGAGATTTTCCAACTCCACGAAAATTAATGCGCAAAACCGAAAAACCATTATTAACAAAAGCTTTGTAAAGATTATAAGTAACCTTGTTATTCATGGTTCCGCCATGAAGGGGGTGAGGATGAAGAACTAAAGCAACCGGAGCTTTCGGGTTGTTATTTTGATGATATCTCCCCTCAATTCTACCCGCGGGGCCGTTAATGATTACTTCAGGCATTTTATGAAAGAATTAATTTTTAGCGAAGAATCGTGAAGCTAGAAAACCGTTAGCTAATGTTAAAACGCTTCCAAAAATAAGATTTAGAAGCGTTTATAACTAATTAACTTCGTCCCACTGAAGTGGCTTATTTGAAGAGTCAGCAACAACTAATTGGTTAGTTCCAGCATATTTAGCGGCCATATATTTACCATGTCCAGCGTGAACGCCATAGTAATAAGCAGGCTCAATATCTTTTCCGTTGAATTTTTTCTTTTCAAGATTTTTTACCCGGTTTTTCGGGTTATTTTTAGTGCCCATATTTTTAAATATTTATAAAATTTAGTTGGAATTTTTTTTACAGGTCGCGCAAAATAAAATTTTTACAACAAATAATCAAGCTTTTTCATAATTTAGATATGCCAAAATTCAACAGATTAAAGGATTGTGTCGTTACCAATAAAAATGTTATCATTCGCGTTGATATCAATGTTCCAATCATAAAGGGTAAAATTGAAGATGATACTCGTATTAAAGCAGTAATTCCAACCATCAAATATTTAGCAGAAAATAAAGCTAAAGTTATCGTAATTTCACATTTTGGCAGACCAGAAGGAAAATTTGAACCTTCAATGTCAATTCAGCAATTAGTTGCAAGAACTCAAGAATTGCTTGGCTCAATTAAGGTTAGGTTTATTGATGATTGCATTGGCGATAAAGTAAAATCTGCAATTGAAGAAACGAATTATGGCGAAGTTATTATGCTTGAAAATCTTCGTTTTTATAAAGCAGAAACAAAAAATGACCCCGAATTTGCTCGCCAATTGGCAAGTTTTGCCAATCTTTATGTTAATGATGCTTTTTCTTGCTCACATCGCGCTCATGCTTCAATTACTGGAATTCCAGCAATTTTAAAATCTTGCGCTGGTTTTTTAATGGAATATGAATTGGATAATCTAACCAATCTTTTAGAAAATGCTAAAAAACCAATGATGGCAGTGGTTGGTGGCGCAAAAGTTTCAACCAAGATTGATTTATTAAATTCATTAGCAACCAAGGCTCAAAGCATTGTGGTTGGAGGCGGCATGGCTAATAGCTTTCTTTATGCTTTAGGAAAAGATATTGGTAAATCGCTTTGCGAAAAAGATTTAAAAGACACTGCGCTAAAAATCATACAAACCTCCAAAGATCATGGCTGTGAAATTATTTTACCAGAAGATGTTGTGGTTGCTAAAAAGTTTGAAGAAAATGCAGAATATCGCAATATTTCGGTAGATGATGTGGATAAAGATGATATTATTCTTGATATTGGAACAAATTCAGTAAAAAAACTGGGAGAAAAGCTAGAAAAACACCAAACCTTAGTTTGGAACGGCCCGCTTGGCGCTTTCGAAGTAAAGCCTTTTAACCTTGGAACTGAAAATTTTGGAAAAATTGCTGCAAAACTTACGAAAGATAAAAAATTAATTTCAGTTGCTGGTGGCGGAGATGTTGTTTCTGCGCTAAATGCTTCAAATTTAATTGATCAATTTAGCTATATTTCAACTGCAGGCGGAGCATTTTTAGAATGGCTAGAAGGCAAGGATTTACCTGGGGTTGCGGCGTTAAAAACTAGATTTATTACTAACCGCAGTTCGGGGTTACTCAGCTTTAATCACCCGCCCTTTGAGGGCGGGTGATTAAAACCGAGTTTATATCCCGAACTGACGTTATTATATTAACCACGACCATCGCCTCCATCGCCTCGATGTCTTTTTTGGTCTCCGGACCCTTGTTTTTTCTTAGACTCTTCTTCACGCTGCCTTTCTAGCGCTGTTTGATAAACTGGTCTGTCAATACCTAAGCCTCGTTTTACAGACCCAACTTTAACTTCTGCAGCATTGGGTAATGCTATTGGTTTTGCAAGATCAGTAATCTTTTTACGAAATTCAGTAATTAAAGTATTGGCATTTGGCACTAGATCACCTACTGCTTTAGCACATTTACCAATATCATTAACTTTATCACTAGAAGAATCGCCTAAATCAAAGTAAAAATTAATTTTAAACTCTTTACCCAAATCTGCAAAATCCTTTTGATTTTCTATAGAAGATTCAATTTCTGATCTTACTTTTCTTAAATCATTTTCATCTATTGTTACATTCAAAGGATTGGTAATTTGCACATCGTATTTTTTAACTTCTCCGGGCTCCCTTAAAACCTCTTCATTAATTATAATTGAATATAAGCACCATCCATTTTTTTCAGATTTATAAGGAACAATCATCATCATTGGAAAAATTGACTTATATTCATCAGACAAGTAATCAAAATCAATTCCAACCTCATCTTCCATTCCCCTATGATCTCTAAGCGCTGGAGATATTATAACAATTCCATCTTCGCCACATGCTTTAATGGCCACAACTTCATCATCTTCACTATCAATTTGAGCAACAACTCCTCCAAATCTAGTTTGACTATCTTCGCCTTCTTCATAAGCGCGATGAGAAAGTAGAGTTCTATGATTATGGTCATTAATGTCGTTAATTCGATCATTTAACTTATCACACTCTTTCTCATCACTAGTTATTACCTTATCCAAAACAATTTCACCATTAATGATGTGAATTAAATGATTAATTTGCTCAAAAGATATTTTTAACTCCCCTCTCTGAGATGATCCCTCATAAGATACAGCCTCATCTTTAAAGAAAATTGAAAGTAAATCTTTTGGACATTCATCGTAAAATTTTGTTATTGCAACACTAGTACTTCACCCCTTTTGCCACTTTCATCTAAGTTAGATAACGATTTTGTCAATAACAGTAATGAGTCGCGACTTGAAGTTGATAAAAAATTATCAAAAAATTGATAAGCCTCTCTAAAATTTGAACTATCTGAAAATTGCTCAAATAATTTCAATTTATCGCCACTTAGAGCTCTAGCTGGTCTACAAAAACCCGCTAAATCTTCTGGGTAAAAATTTCTAACTAAATCAAAGGCTTCTCTTCTTAAAACTTCTTCACTTTTAAGACGAACTTTTTTACCCAAGGCATCTGGTGCAATAATTAATCCTCTAGTTGAGGGCGCTATACCAAAAACATCTCCCCAAATATCTTTGCCAAAAACATTTCCAAATTTTGAATTATGCATGGCAATTCCAGCGTATAAACCACAAGCTACATTGGTTTGAACTGCCTCCACTATGGTTTCGTGATCTAATTTAAATTCAGAATTTTCATCTAAAAATCCATTACTAAGCAAAGCGCTTAATATTTCAGCTTGAATATCTTCTTCCAAAACTCCTCTGCCATATGAATCAATAGCATATCCATTAATTTCAAATTTTCCTTCTTCATTTTTATTGATAGTAATTTTACCAAGATTCCAATGCCAAATGCTTTCTTTGTTATATGGAAATAAAATCTCTAAAGGAAAACAATTATTATCACCTATCGCTTCTCTTAATGCTGATAAATGCTTTAAATGCTCCATAATTCTAGGACCAATTGGAGAGTCTCTTAAGCTGCAAGCTGGCACTTCAATAACCACTTTATAAGGTGAAGTTGATGAAAGTTTTAAATCTCTAGTTATTTCACCAATATCGCTTCTTGCAAGGTTAACATTTAGACCATCTTCACTTTTAATTAGAATTCCCGTTATCTCTTCCAAGCCAGTTTTTTGATTAGCAACAATCAAATAACTCAAGCCCTCAAGTGCATTTCTTGCTTTATTTGTAATTAAAATTTCGTGGTCAGAATATTCATTTCCAACATTAGCCGCTCTTTCTTCATCGGTCTCTGGGGCTTTTGAGGTTACTGCCACTACATCTGCTTTTGCATCAGGAGTTTTTTCTTTAGCATATTTATCCGTTACGAATAATTCAGTTGGAGCCGCTAGAGGCAGCAAGGATAAAAATGGAGCGTCTTGAGCCTCTTGAGCAAACTTCAAATATTCATCCACATCAACACCAAATTCATCTTCATTACCGGTTGTACTTAAGTTATCCCCAAAATCTGAAACACCCGTTGGACTGCCTCCTCCATCATTATCATCCACATCTAACTCCACGACTCCGGTTGGACTGCCATTACCTATATTGCCTCTCATTTAATTTTTAATCACCTCAATAAAAGATTTTTTTCTCAAGTCCATTAAATACCCCTGAGCAATAGTTTGTATTTTTCTTGCAAAAATAATGTTACGAGCCGCAGTTAAATCGTGATCAGCAATCTTGGTTTCCACCTTAATATCTAAAACTTTAAAAATATGATAACCATCCGAAAGAAGCACCGGATCTGAATAGTCTCCTTTAGCTATTTTATGAATTGAATTATAAATTTTAGCATCAATATCAGATTGAGAAACCCAGCCAATTTCACCATTATTTTCACTATTAATTCCGCGAGAAAATTGCCTTACTATATTAACAAAATCAGCACCATATTTAAGCTCTAAAACCAGCTTATTTGCAAGCTGCGCAGAATCTTCTGATTGTGGAATGAATATTTCAGCAATTAAAAATTTTTTAACATCGGTATTGAATTTTTGTTGTTCAAAAAATTCCTTAGTTTCAACTTCGGTGATTTTTGCCTTTGATCTCAAGACTTCTGAAACAATTTTTTGCCACAAAACTTCTGATTCAATTTGCTTTAAATAGCTATCAAATGACAGATTATTATTGATGAAAAAAAACTTAAATTGAGTGGAATTTTTCTTTTGACTTAAGGCAACTTCATCAACGGCCTCTCTAATTTCAGCGGCACTGGCTTCTATCTTTAAATTTTTCGCATCTTGCCTGATAAGCTCTTCGTCAACCATTTTATCTAATATTTGATGAGTGAGAACTTTTTTATCTTGCGGAGATTTAATGCTGATTTTGGCAATTGCAATTACAAATCGATAGCGATCTTCAAGCTCTAGACTGGTAATTGCCTTATTATTAATTTTTGCAATTATAAAATCAGAATTTTCTTTTATGACAGGTTTGGCATTAATTAAAAAAAATGTCGCTATAAAAATTAGCAGTTTTTTCATTTTGTTACCGATTCCTTGTAGGCATCAATTCCTCTAAGTAAATCAATAGCGCGAGCTAGTTGATAATCTTGAGAATAAAGATCTAAATTTTCATCTCTAAGCTGCTCTTTTTTTGAATCATTAATTGCTTCTTGCAATTGAACTTCAATATGACCTTTTAAATCAGCCTCAGAATCGCGCTCATCTTTTAATTTTTTTTCAATTTTTGCATCAGTAACAATAATGTCTGGCTCAATTCCGTGAGCTTGAATTGAGACGCCATTTGGAGTGTAATAAAGTGCAGTTGTCATGCGAAGAGCGCCATGATTTTTTTCAAGAGGAATTACTGTTTGCACCGAACCTTTTCCAAAAGATTTTATACCCATTACAACGGCGCGCCTATTATCTTGCAAAGCTCCTGCAACAATTTCGGAAGCTGAAGCTGATCCTTCATTGATTAAAATAACAATTGGAACATTTGGAATTAATGTTTCTTTTGCTTCGTCTTTATATTCTTTAGACTCAGAAGTTCGACCTTTAATTGAAACAATTGACTTTCCTTCATCTAAAAAAACATCACTAACTTCAATTGCTTGATCTAATAAACCACCCGGATTATTGCGCAAATCAAGCACAAATCCTTTTAGTTTTTTATCGCCCATTTTTTTCTTTAAATGCTCTAATTCCTTAACTAAGCCAAGCTGAGCTTGTTCAGAAAAAGTATTGATTTTAACATAAGCAATATCATTAAATTGAGCTGATTTAACCGCTCTTACCTTGATAATTTTGCGAGTAATTGTTTTTTCTAGCGGCGCTTTTTCACCTTTTCTTAAAATAGTAATTTTCACTTTTGTTCCCGGCTTGCCGCGTAATTTTTTAACAACTTCTTCTATTTGCAATCCAACAATGCTTTTACCATCAACTCTAGTAATGTAATCTCCAGATTTTATTCCAACTTCAAAAGCTGGGGTTTCTTCAATTGCCGCAACAACTTTTACCACCGACAATTCAGTTGTAATTTCAATACCAACGCCACCAAACTCGCCTTTGGTTTGAACTTGCATTTCTTTTAGAGCTTCTTCATTTAAGTAAGATGAGTGTGGATCTAGCGCAGATAATATTCCTCCAGCAGCGAATTCAGCTAATTGACGATCAGTCTTTTCTTCAACATAATCTTTTTTGACTCTGGCAATTACATCATTTAAGAATTCTTTTTGATCTTCATTAACATTTTTATCATCAAACTTGATTGTTTTAATTTCAATTTGAGATAAAGAAGTGGCAGAAAAAAACCCTATGAAGGTAGATAAAACAACGATTGCGAAGATTTTAAAGTTTTTCATGAAAATGAAATTTACAAAAAGGTGATAAATAAAAGAAATTTTTATATTTTTTGATAGAAAGTGTTTAAACGCCAATTCTGGATAAAAAATCTACCGATCTTTGTTATCCTTGGCTCTCAGAGCCAAGGATGATGAGTCTTGAGGTAGTGGCTTAACAATAAAGAAGATGGCACAACCAAAAACCATCGACGATCCATCTTAATTTATTTACTATTTAATACCATATTCTTCTTTTAAGCGATCAGTAATTTCTTTTGGTGGCTCTTCTCCGTAAGCTGAGTAAAGAATAATGCCATAATTTTCTAAATGAATTATTTCATCATTTAAAGCTTTTAAGAAAAGCTGAACTTTTAAACGCTCAACCAAAACATAATACCAAGCGTTGCGTCCAGCATCTATACCTTTTACTAGATAAATTAGATCTGCCTTCATTTTCTTTTGCGGATCAACTTGTTTTAACAAAGGATTTAAAGCCTCTGATTCAACTTCTGAATTTTGAGATGGAGGGTTATCTTGTAAATTTTGCGAGGTAAATGTAGCTTTTTTACTAGCAAATCTTTCAGCGAAGCTTTTATTATCTGACATGATTTTTAAGAATTTTGTTTTATATTATTATTTTTAGAATTTTTTAACCACCAATCATTAATTGGCCTTTTTGGCCCACAGGGTCCATCATCATTTGAAACACATGGACTTTTAACATCAATGACTTTACTCGCGCAAGAAGCTGTGCAAAGAATAGTCATTAAAACCAGAATTATCTTTTTCATTGTTTTTAACAAAATTTTTAGCACAATTATTTTTCAAGTCAGGCTAAATAGCTATTCGAATTATTTCAATAATAAATTATCAAAATTTTACACTCATGTTCAATAAAACCTTAATAATCGGATTAGGCTTAATTGGGGGCTCTTTTGCTCGTGCTTGCAAAAAATATAACATCACCAATCAAATCTTTGCTTTTGACTTAAACGAAGATTCTTTGAAATTAGCGATAGATTCTAAAATAGTCGATGGTTTTATCTCGCTTGAAGATAAAATGTCAGATTTTGATCTAATTGTAATTGCAACGCCACTTTCAACTTATAAAGAAATTTTTACCAAAATTGCCGGAAAAGTTTCCAAAGAAGTTACAATAATAGATCTTGGA
>CAMDMO010000009.1 GCA_945902255.1 Rickettsia typhi
ACCCCGTCATGCGACGGGGTGACAACTTGATGCAATGAGGTGACAACTTGATGCAATGGGGTAACAACTTGATGCAGCGGGGTGACAACTTAAGAAAGTTGGTGTTATAAAAAATATCTGTTTTTATTTGCCAATGCCAGAATTTCAGACATTTTTTAAAAAGCGTTAAACGCTTTCTAATTAAATTTAAAACAAACAAAACTATCTAAATGAAAAATCCTCTTTCACGCAACTTTCTTACTTGGATAGTTATATTCATCGTAGTAATGAGCATCTCCAATATATTAGGAGGGCCGGACGGAATATCGGCGAATAAGCTGGCTTTTAGTGATTTTATGAAAAAAGTTGCGGCTGGTGAAGTAACCAAAGTTGATATTAAAGGCAGTGACTTAACCGGAACATTAAAAGAGGGCGGGCAATTTTATGTTTATCTTCCGGAATATCCAAATTTAGTTGAAAAATTACAAGGAAGCGGAGTTGAAATTAATGCGGTTCCTTTGGTTAGTAAGTCTGAGAAGGTGATTGCAGGAATTTTAGGTTGGTTGCCATTTATTTTAATGATTGCAATCTGGATCTTTTTTGCTCGTGGCGCCTCTGGCGGCGGCGGTGGTCGTGGTGGCGCATTTGGTTTTGGAAAATCTCGCGCTAAATTATTGCAAGAAAGTAAAGTAAAAATTACCTTTGCAGATGTTGCGGGAATTGACGAGGCGAAACAAGAATTAATTGAGATTGTTGATTTTTTAAAAGATGCTAAAAAATATACCGATGTTGGTGCAAGAATTCCTCGCGGATGTTTATTAATTGGCTCTCCTGGAACTGGTAAAACGCTATTAGCGCGCGCCATTGCTGGTGAAGCTGGTGTGCCATTTTTCTCAATTTCTGGTTCAGATTTCGTTGAAATGTTTGTTGGTGTAGGCGCAAGTCGTGTTCGTGATATGTTTGAACAAGCGAAAAAAAGCGCACCTTGTATTGTTTTTATTGATGAAATTGACGCAGTTGGTCGTCACAGAGGAAGTGGAGTTGGCGGCGGAAATGATGAGCGCGAACAAACCCTAAACCAATTGCTAGTTGAAATGGATGGATTTTCTGAAAATGAAGGAGTGGTAATTATTGCCGCCACTAACCGTCCGGATGTTTTAGATCGCGCTTTGCTTCGTCCAGGGCGTTTTGATCGTCAAGTTACAGTTCCAAACCCTGATATTGTTGGGCGTGAGCAAATTATTAATGTTCATATTAAAAAAATCGCCGCCGCTTCTGATATTGATGTTAAAACAATTGCGCGTGGCACTCCAGGATTTGCCGGTGCTGACTTAGCGAATTTGATTAATGAAGGCGCTTTAATGGCGGCTCGCAATAATCAAAAAATGGTGACCATGAAAAATCTTGAAGAAGCTAAAGATAAAATAATGATGGGTGCCGAAAGAAAGTCGATGGTGATGCAGCAATCAGAAAAAGAATTAACTGCTTACCATGAGTCTGGTCATGCTATTACTTCGATTAATTGCGCTAATTCTGACCCAATTCATAAAGCAACTATAATTCCTCGTGGACGCGCTTTAGGACTGGTTATGCGTCTTCCTGAAAATGATCGTTTTTCAGTTACTCGCGCTAAATTACATGATGATTTGGTGGTTGCAATGGGCGGAAGAGCGGCTGAAGAGTTAATTTTTGGCTATGATAAAGTTACAACCGGTGCTTCTTCTGATATTTCTCAAGCAACTAGCATGGCCCGCAACATGGTTACTCGTTGGGGTTTAAGTGATAAGGTTGGGGCAGTTGATTATGCTGAAGACGAAGGTGGTAAATTTTACGCAGCAAATAAAGTATTTTCTGAAGAAACTGGCAGAATAATTGACGAAGAAGTGAAGCGTATAATTGACGAAGCCTTGACTCGCGCTAAAAAAATCTTGCTTGAAAAAAGACAAGATCTTGAAAAGCTAGCCAGATCTTTACTTGAATATGAAACTCTAAGCGGCGATGAAATTAAAGATCTTTTAGCTGGTAAGGAAATTAGAAAAGCTTCTTTCGTAAATAATTCTAGCACTACTGGCTCTGCAACTAGCTTCGTGCCAAATGTTAGCGATAGCGCGGTTTAGTTTTAGTTATTGGTGGGGCTTGGGAGTTTTTAAGCTCAATAGAATCCCTTGAGTCCTTTGAGAACCTTAAGCTGGGAGGAGTTTGTAACTCCGCCCTAAAGTTCATGTCAAATTTAAGTAATTATAGATCTTAAATTTTTCATGAATATGTGTGGGCGCGATTGCGTAACTATGTAAAAAAGAAAAAGTTGAATTTAAGTCGTTGATTTTTATGATGTGATGATAAATAAAAATAACGCAACAATCACCTTTAAAACCCTTAAATAAATAAAAAAAATATGCAATTTGATGTTTCAAAACAAACTCTATTAAAAGCCATTTCAAGCGTTAACGGCGCGGTTGAAAAGAAAAATACTATTCCGGTTTTACAAAATATTAAAATTGAAGCCAGAGACGAAAAAGTTATTCTATCAGCAACCGATATGGATATTCTGGTTACTTCAACTTTTGAAGCTAGCATGAAAACAGGTGGCGTCACAACTGTGTTGGCGCAAATGTTTTTTGACATTGTTAGAAAAATTCCAGATGGATCTAACATAATGATCACGCAAGAAAGCCCAACTATTTTACAAATTAAATCTGGTAAATCGAAATATAATTTACCTTGCATTGACGCTTCTGAATTTCCAAATTTATCAGAAGGTGAGTTAGGTGCGGAAGTTGAAATTGAAGCAGATAAATTATCTAAAATGATCGATAAAACCCGTTTCGCAATTTCAAATGATGAAACTCGTTATTATTTAAATGGGCTTTATTTGCAAGCGATGCAAAAAGATGCTGGTTTTGAGCTTAGAACAGTTGCAACTGATGGACATAGAATGGCTCTATCTTTTTTTGATGCCGCTGATATTAAAGTTGCTTTTGGAGTAATTTTGCCAAAAAAATCAGTTGCAGAAATTAGAAGAATTATTGACGGATCAAAAACCATAAAGCTATCAGTATCACGAGCTAAAATTAAAGTTGTTACAGAGCAAACCACAATAGTTTCAAAATTAATTGATGGTGAATTTCCTGATTATGAAAAAGTTTTACCAAAAAATAATAATCAAATTGCGGTAATAAATAAAAAAAGCTTTTTTGATTGTGTTGATCGCGTTTCAACTGTGGCAAATGATAAACATAAATCAGTAAAATTGATTATTGAAAATGGTAAGATGAATTTGCAAGTTAATACCAATGACGGCAGTTTTGCTTATGAGGAAATGGATGTTAATTATTCTGGCGAGCGCATTGAAACTGGCTTTAATTCTCGTTATTTATTAGATATTATTGGTCAATTTGATAAAGAAGAAATAATAATGCGCTTTAGAGACAGCTCTTCTCCAGCGATTCTTGAAGCTAAGGAATTAAATTCAGTATTTGTAATTATGCCGGTTAGAATATAGATCTATTTGATGTTGCAAGTAACCAAAATCTTACTGACAAATTTTCGTAATTTTTCATCAAAAAAAATCAAATTTTCAAAATCTTTGGTTCTTTTTGTTGGAAAAAATGGCGTTGGAAAAACCAATATTCTTGAAGGACTTACTTTATTTGGACGCAATTCTTCCTTGCGCGGAGCTGATTTTGAAGAGATGATTCTTAATTCTTCCTTGGAAAAAAAATTCACTATTTATTCGGAAATTTCTAATCACGAATTTATTGAAAAAATTGCCCTATCTTTTGATTTAAATTCAAAAAAGAAAGTTTTACAAATCAATGAAGAAATCATTAATGGCAAGCGTCAGAGTGATATTCGAGGCTATTTAATAAATTTTATTTATTTAAATCCAACCCTTGAGCAATTATTTATTTTGGGCAAATCTGAGCGCAGAAATTACATGGATAAAATTGTTTCTGATCTTGATTTTGAACATAATAGTCGTGTGAATAATTATCAAAAATTGCTCAAAGAAAGATTGATGATTTTGCAGAAATATAAATTTTCAAATGAGAAAAAAACTCAAGATAAATGGTTGGATATTGTAGAAAATAATATTGTTGAACTTGGTACCGCTATTGCTTCAGCAAGAATTGAGGCGATTGATTTTTTTAATAAAGCAATTCAATCTTTTTCGTCAAATTTTCCTAAGCCGAAATTAAAAGTGATAGGTGAGGTTGAGGAAATGGTTTTAAAACAAAGCGCTATTCAATTTGAAGAATTTTACAAAAATAAATTAAAAGAAAATCGCGCTCAAGATTTAGCAAATTTTAAGACTCATTTTGGAGTTCATCGCAGTGATTTTGATGCAATTTTTATTGAAAAAAATATTTCGGCAACGCTTTGCTCTACCGGTGAGCAAAAGGCAATAATGATTTCAATTACTTTGGCGCGCGCTAAAATTTCTTCAACTTATAAAAATCAACCAACAGTTTTAATTTTTGATGAAATAGTTTCGCATTTGGATGAAAAAAGGAAGATAGATTTATTTGAAGAAATTGCCGCAACGTCACTTCAAGCCTTTTTCAGTGCCACTTCTGTTGATTTAATTCCAAGAGAATTTGTTGAAAAAGAAATATTGGATGTGATTGATGTATAGTTTTTGCGATTAACGCTTTATGTGGAGATCAATATTTGGCTGTGGTTTTGTAGGTTATGCTCAGCTTAGTTTGTCAATTCGATTAGATTTTAATTCAAGTTTTCACAGAATCTCTTCTTAAGTTTTTACCATATTCTTTCTTGAATTGTCACCCCGTCGAATGACGGGGTCCATTTTGTCAAGATTTCGATTTTAAATTAAATTAAGAATTTGTGACTAGATGGACCCCGTCATTCGACGGGGTGACAATTCAAGAAAGAATATGGTGACAATTCAAGAAAGAATACGGCAAAAACTCACTACGAAATATGGTAAAACCCACGAAAGAATAATGGTAAAAACTCAGAAAGAATGCAGTAAAAACTCAGAAAGAATACAACAAAAACTCAGAAAGAATACAACAAAAACTTAAGAATTAATGTGATGAAAACTTAAAAAAATATCGAAGTCGGATACTGAATTATTGATTAAAAATTTTATTAGCAATTTCGCGTGCTTGAGGAGCTATATCTGGCACTGCGGTAATTTCAAAAGTGCTGCCAAAATTTAAGCCACCCATAATATAAAAATTAGAATTTTGCGAGATTATTCCAGAATTTAAATCATCGCGAATCGCAATGTTATTTTTAATTAAGCTATCGATCATTTTTGATTTAAATCCATAATCAAATCCTGTGCAGTCTATGATGTTTTTTACTTTAGATCTTTCTTTGGTAAAAATTACTTTTTTAGAATCAATTAGCTTAGAAATTATTTCAAATTGAGATGGTGGACATCTGTGTCTGTGAACATTCCACACCCTGAAGCAATGTCTTAAAAATCTTTGTCTTTTCTCTTTATTTAAAGCTTTCCAAAAGTCTTGAGTTAATGGTCTAAAAGCATCAAAAGTGGCTTGCCAATTTTTAGAGTTTTTACATTCGCCGGTGAACTTTTTAAATATTAAAGAAAGAGGAAGTTTAGCATCTTCAATAGTTAAAGGAGATGTAAATTTTATTGATGGATCAGAATTTATTTTATGAACCTGTGGCATAATTCCGGTTCTAGAATGCATAAAAATAGTGCCTTCGTAATTTAAATCACGAAGCGCGATCATTGCGTCAAAAGCAGTTAGACCACAACCTCTGATATGAATTTCTTTTTGAGATAAATAATCTTGTAAATTAATTCGCCAAAAATTTTCTTGCCAATTTTTTAACCTTACACCGCTAGATAAAACGCAGTGATTATAAGCGTTTCCTTCAATTAAATAATGTTTATTTTTTACATCAATATTGGTGATTTTTTTATTAATAAATTCGTAAGAAATTCCTTTTTTATCAGCAATTCGAAGAGTTGATTCTAGTAAGTCGGCAAGATAAATTCCAAAAATTTGTCTTGGCACAAAATCATTTTCGCCATAGTTATAACCCTTAGAAACTAGCCACTTAAAGAAATGTTTGCGATCATCACAAAATACACCCATTTTTTGTGCAGGAACATTTAAAAGGTGGTTTATATTTCTTGTGGAATAAGCGATTCCTTTAGAAAAAAAGCGTGATTTTTCAAAAATTCTTATTTTTAATTTACTTGAAGATGGTTGATATTTTTCAACAATATTAAGAAAAGCAAGTAAGCCGCTTAAGCCAAATCCAACAATTGCAATATGTCGATCTTTGCCCGAAGCCATAGTTGCAACCTCAGCCCTTACCGACATTATTTTATATAGTTTTGAAATAATCGAGCTTCCAGTAGTTACAAAAAGAAATGGCGCTACACAGTGAACCAAAAGCGCTAAAAACGCGGCAAGACAATTTCTGCAAAAATAAAATGCATGACGCATGTGAGTGAAATAAGACTCATTAACATCGCGCAGATGTTTAGTTAAAGATGTAAATTTGATAGCCATTTTATTTTGAAGAGTTTTAAACAATTGATTTTATTGGCGGCAAGCTATTTTGCTGAAAATATAAATTCAAGAATTTTATGGAAATCTATAATCAATATTTTGTGTGATGAATTCTTTATATCGGGGTTTTAAAAATCAGAAAAATCCACAATTTTTGTTTTTAAGTAAGTATTGGCAAGATTAATAATTTTAGCTATAGCGGGAGAGTCTTCGCGAAAAAGATGAGTCGCTGCTTTTTTAATAAATTCTGCAGAATTTTCTTTGTTTATTGTGGCGCGATATAAAGCTTTATTTAACTCATCAATAATAATTTCTGCTTGGTTAAAGCTTCCGGCATTTCTAAAATCATTGGGTTGTAAATTATCTAGAAAATCCATTTTTTGTTTCTGATAATTTGAGATTAATTTTTCCATTTTTATACTAAAAATAAGTCGCTGGAAGTCTTTATTACCGGATATTCTCTTGGTTTAAAAAGTTGATAATGCCACCATTCATTGGAATAAAAATCAAAACCAGCTGCGGTCATAATTCCCAATAAAATTAAGCGATTACGCTGCGCTTCAGCGGAAATTTTATCACAATTGTGAAAAGCTAAATTAGAAAATTCATCAAAATCAGTGCCCATATCAAGCTCTTTTTTGCTATCGTCAACTAAAGTTAAATCAATTGCAACACCACGACAGTGAGGAATTGCACCACCATCTGGGTTAGAAACAAATCCACCATTTATATCATCTGATGGAAATTTATCGAACATATATTTTTGCACTTCAATTGGACGAAATGTATCCCAAATTTTTAATTTTAGCCCTAAGTTTTTTGCTGATTTAATCGCTAATTTTAAAGGTTCAATTGCCGCTTGATGAAGATAGCAAAATCGATGAGAGTAGAGCTTGTGACCGCAAACATTATTATTTGAAGCGTAACGCAAATCTAAAACTACATCAAATTTTGAAGTAGAAATTTCAACTAAATTTTCCATAACTAAAATGGTTTTAAAATTACTAAAGCTACAATTGCAATCATTAGCAAAGTAGGAACTTCATTGATGATGCGATAAAATTTTTGACTATATTTATTTTGCCCTTTAGCAAAATTTTTTCGACATTTTGATAAAAAACCATGATAAGCAGCGAGCAATAAAACTAATGTAATTTTAATGTGAAGCCAAATGAATTCAAAACCAATTTCTGAAGCTAGATAAAAACCAAAAATAAAAACCAAAATCATTGCTGGAAGCATTATATAGCGTAAAAGCCTTAATTCCATTGTCTGAAAAATCTTATCAGTTTCTGAATTGATTGCTACTTGACTATGATAAACAAAAATTCTTGGTAAGTATAACAAGCCAGCAAGCCATGAAATCACAGCTATAATATGTAATATTTTAACGACATCATAAAGTTCAATATTTTCCATAATTTTCTTGATTAATTTTGGTTAGAGAGCTAGTTTCATTCATATTAAGTTAACTAAATTTTGTAAAATTCAAATTAAATCATGAAAATTCTAGCTTGTAACAGCAATAGGTCTTTGTCAAAAGAAATAGCTAATTTTCTTGGTGTCGAATTAATTAATGCTGAGGTCAAAAGATTTTCCGATCATGAAATTTTTGTTGAGGTTAAGGAAAATGTTCGTGGTGAAGATATTTTTGTTATCCAGTCAACATCAAGACCAGCAAATGATAATATCATGGAGCTATTGATTGCAATTGATGCCTTAAGAAGAGCTTCTGCAAAAAGAATTACTGCAGTTATTCCTTATTTTGGTTATGCTAGGCAAGATCGTAAAGTTGCGCCACGCACTCCAATTTCTTCAAAACTAGTGGCAAATATTATTACCTCTGCTGGCGCGGATCGCGTTTTAACTTTTGATCTTCATGCTGGTCAAATTCAGGGATTTTTTGATATTCCAGTTGACAATCTTTATGCCTCCCCAGTTTTTATCAAAGATATAAAATCTAACTTTGACTTGCAAAACTTGATTGTTGTTTCACCGGATGTTGGCGGATTAGTCAGGGCCCGTGCGGTTGCAAGTAAAATTGGTGCAGAGTTGGCTATTGTAGATAAGCGTCGTCCTAAGGCAGGAGTTAGTGAGGTGATGAATATTATTGGTGATGTTACAGATAAAAATTGCATCATAGTTGACGATATGGTCGATTCTGGCGGAACTTTATGTAATGCAGCAGATGCTTTGATTGCGAAAGGAGCAAACTCAGTTTCTGCTTATATTACTCACGGAGTTTTATCAGGAGCTGCTCATGAAAAAATTGCTAATTCTAAGTTGAAAAATCTGGTAATTACTAATTCAATTGAACCAACTAAAGAAACTTTGGCAGTAAAAAATATTAAAATTATTAATATTGCTAGCTTGCTTGGAGAGGCAATCCGCAACATCTCTCAAGAAAAATCACTTTCAATTTTATTTGATTAATTTTTAAAGTCTTAAATATGAACAAGTTTAAAATTCCAGCATCTGCTTTTGGAATAGTTTTAGTAATTATAGTTTTTGCCATTACGATTACGAACCTACTTTATCAGCCAAAATTGATGATCAAAAGAGGTTTTCAAATCGAAGTTGCTGTTGACGGAAAGCCAATAGCTAAAAAGGAAGAGAAGCCTGTTGATATTGCTAGTTTAATGAAGTTAGCAAATGTTGATAATGGTGCAAAAATCTTTAAAAAATGCGCTTCTTGTCACAGTGTAGGAAAGGGTGAAGCAGCAAAAGTGGGTCCTAATTTATTTGGAGTAATTGGTAGAAAAAAAGGATCAATGTCAGGATTTTCTTATTCAGAAGCCATGAAAGCAAAGGGTGGAGCTTGGGATATTGATTCAGTTAATCAATTCATCACCAAGCCAAAAGATTTTTTACCTGGAACTAAAATGGGTTTTGCTGGTTTGAAAAAACCACAAGATAGAGCGGATGTAATTTTGTTTTTACAAAAAAAATAAATAATTTATGGAACAAGTTTTTGGTATAGTGATTGCAGCATTTTTCGGAGCTATTTTCGGCTCATATGCAACTCTTTTTGCATATCGTTTGCCATTAGGAGAATCTTGTTTCGGTAGATATTTTGGTCCAAAATCTAGATGTCCACAATGCGGCTCAACTATTTTAACTCGTGATCTAGTTCCTTTATTAAATTGGCTTTTTACCCTTGGAAGATGCAGAAAATGCAGAGTAAAAATTCCTCGCACTCACTTGTTTATTGAACTTACAACCACAATTTTATTCATATTGTGTTATCTTAAATTTTCTTTCAGCCAAGAATTTATAATATATTCAATGATCTCTGTGGGATTGGTTATTTTGCTTGCTTGCGATTTTACTCATCACAGATTTCCAGAGCCAATTTTAAATTTTATTTTAATGTTCGGCTTAGTAAATCGTGTTTTGCAAGATCAAAATATAATTGATGTTATTTTTTCTTCTGCAATTGGCGTGATATTTGCTGTAATTTTTTATCAAATTTTCTATAAAAAAACATCAGGATTGTTCGCTAAGCAAGAGCAGTCATTAGATTATACAAAATTTATTTTACTTGCCAGTGTCTGTCTAAATTCTGCATCATTTTTATTTTACTTTTTTATGGTGATGGTAATTTTGACAATGTTTTTGGTTCTTAAAATTCCAAGCAGAAAAAATCGTAGTAATTTTGGATATGTTTTAATTATCCCATTTTTCTGGATGATGCTATTTCCTCCTCTTTTTTAATTCCAAAAAATAATATGAATAATAAATATCGCGTAAAAGATATATCTTTGGCTGCGTGGGGCAGAAAAGAAATTACCTTAGCTGAAAATGAAATGCCGGGATTAATGTCTTTGCGTCAAGAATTTGGGTCTTCAAAGCCACTTACTGGCGCTAGAATTCTTGGCTGTTTGCACATGACAACCGAAACTGCAGTTCTTATTGAAACTTTGGTTCATTTAGGTGCAGAAGTGAGATGGAGTTCGTGTAATATTTTTTCAACAGTAGATCAAGCTGCTGCTGCAATAGCTGTAGCTGGTATTCCAGTTTTTGCATGGAAGGGTGAAACTGAAGAGGAATATGATTGGTGTATAAGACAAACAATCAATGGTAATCCAAGCTGGAAGCCTAATATGATTTTAGATGATGGTGGCGATTTAACTAAAATAGTTCATGACGAATATCCTGAAATTTTAAAAGATATCAAAGGAGTGTCAGAAGAAACCACT
The DNA here is from genome assembly GCA_945902255.1 of Rickettsia typhi. Lineage (GTDB taxonomy): Bacteria > Pseudomonadota > Alphaproteobacteria > Rickettsiales > UBA1997 > UBA2645. Next base: position 10,700 of record CAMDMO010000009.1, read on the forward strand.
ACTGGCGTGGCTCGTCTTTATCAAATGGAAAAAGAGGGAAGGTTAAAAATTCCTGCAATTAATGTAAATGACGCAGTTACAAAATCGAAATTTGATAATCTTTATGGCTGCAAAGAAAGTGTAATTGATGGCATTAAGCGCGCAACCGATGTTATGATTGCAGGAAAAATGGTAGTAGTAGCTGGTTTTGGTAATGTTGGTAAAGGATGTGCTGAAGCCTTTAAATCACAAGGTGCAAGAGTTATTGTAACTGAAATTGATCCAATTTGCGCTCTGCAAGCAGCAATGGCTGGTTATCAAATTTTACCAATTGAAGATGTAGTTTCAAACGCTGATATTTTTGTGACTACAACTGGAAATGTTGATATTATTACAATTGAACATATGCGCGCCATGAAAGATTGCGCCATTGTTGGTAATATTGGTCACTTTGATAATGAAATTCAGGTTGAAGCTTTAAGAAATTTAAAATGGACAAATATAAAGCCTCAAGTTGATCAAATAACTTTTCCAGATGGCAAAAGAATTATTTTGCTTGCTGAGGGAAGATTATTAAATCTTGGATGTGCGACTGGTCACAGTGCTTTTGTGATGTCGGCAAGCTTTACAAATCAAGTAATGGCGCAAATTGAATTATGGCAAAATCATAAAAAATATCAAAATAAAGTCTATATTTTACCAAAATATCTTGATGAAAAAGTTGCAAGATTACATTTAGAAAAACTTGGTGTGAAATTGACTAAATTAAATGAAAAACAAGCTAAATATATTGGAGTTGATATTTCTGGTCCATTTAAAACAGAAAATTATAAATATTAATTAAGAGGTAAAAGTGGATAAATTTCAAATTACAAAAGAAGGTTATCAAAAATTAAAAGCAGATCTTGAGAATCTAAAAAATGTTGAACGAGTAAAAGTTATTACCGCTATCGCGGAAGCTCGCGAACATGGCGATCTAAAAGAAAATGCGGAATATCATTCGGCTAAAGATAAACAAGGTTTTATCGAAGCTCAAATTGCAGATCTTGAAGATAAATTTGTTAGAGCAGAAATAGTTGATATTTCTAAGCTTTCTGGAAATAAAGTTAAGTTTGGAGCTACTGTTGGTTTAGAAGATATGGATAGCGGTAAAAAAGTTATATATAAAATTGTTAGTGAGTTTGAGGCTAATATTGATGATGGTTTAATTTCTAACAATTCTCCGGTTGCGCGTTTTTTAACTAATAAAGAAGTTGGAGATGTTGTTGAAGTAAAAACTCCAGGCGGTGCAGTTAGTTATGAAATTTTAGAAATAAAATTTGTCTAAAAATAAAGCACCAATTTTGTTAATAAAAATCTTTGAGAAATATTGTTTGACATGAGAAGGAAGCTAGATTAATTATTTCAGTAGGAAATTGTAAAGCTCTTCCAAAAAATTTAATTTAAAAATAATCATAAAACTATGAAAAGAACTTCTTCTAAAAAGAGATCGGCATTTTCGCTAATCGAATTATCAATTGTGTTGATAATTATTGGTCTTTTAGTAGCCGGTATTACAGGGGGAGCTAGTTTAATTAAAAGTTCAGAACTTCGTTCTGTTATGGGTGAGGCAAGAGGTTATGCAGTTGCGGTTAACGCGTTTTTTAATCAATTTAATGCTTATCCTGGAGATTACGGAGTTACGGTTGGTGGAGTTTCCGATGCCCTAGGTGATGCTGATAGCAGAATCGAATATTATAGCGGTGAAGTTCCAAGTGGTGGAACTAGATCTGAAAGTGCTGCCGCCTTTGTTCATTTAAGATATTCTGGAACAATTGATAATCTTCCAGCAACTATTGCCTTAGTTGAAGCAACAACAGTTCCAACTTTTGGCACTTCTGCAAATTCTGGATCTAATGCTCCATCTTCTAAGAGCAGAGGAAATGGTTGGCTCTTTGACTATAACACAACTAGCACACAAAATGTTGCTGTATTTACAGGAACTGGAGTTGCTGTAGCGGCCGGATCTACCAATACGCTTGTAAACGGTACCAGCATTACTGCTGCAGCATTAATTGGTGCTGATCTTCTATCGATTGACGCTAAGCTTGACGACGGAGTTTCAACGGCTGGTAAAGTTAGAGGTATAGATCCAGTTTCTCAAACTTGTATAAGTGGCACGGGTTATATTACATCTTCTGGAACCACTAAAATATGCGCCTTTTCTTTCCAGATTGATGTTAGTTAGTTTGTTTTAAAATAATAATTGTGTAGTATAAAAACCTCGTTACTTTTTTATAAGTAACGAGGTTTTTTTGTGTATTATCAATTAAATGAAAAACGATCCAATTTTATCGGCTATAATAAATTTTCTAGTTCCTGTAATATTTATTTATGGGTTGTTTTTTCTTGCGGACTTTTTTAAGAATGGATTTTTTGCTTTTATATATTGCTTAGTGTTGATGCTGAGTGGTTTTATGATTTTTTCAGTAAGATTTTCTTCTGCTAAATCGATATCTTTAATATCTCTTGAATTTGTTTCCTTCTTTTTTTTGATGTTATCAATTACTTATATGGTTGGTGTTTTATGCTTAATTACCAACTTTTTTTCGATATAAATCCCCTTATATAAACTCCATCTAGGGGAGATAATAAAATTTACTAGGTCTAATTACCCGCTATCAATAGGGAGTAATTAGACCGAGAACATTATTAAATGAACTGGTCTTAGATTCTTGTCTAAAAACTACTTCGAAAATATTGAAAATATTGACTTTAACAAAGATTTATTTGGCGCAATGCGTTGATCAAATCTTCTTTTATTGTCGCGACGATGATTATGTTTCTTATTGTTGTGGTTATGATTAGGTTTTCTGCGGTTTTTATCATAATCTTCTTCTTCGCTATATTCAGAATCATTGCGAGAATAATTTTCAAAATAGCTTTTTTCTAATCCAAGCTGGTTAACTTTTCCAGTTGTAACTTGCATTTCAATTTCTCTTCTTTCTTCATCAGAAAGGCTTTTGCGTTTTTTAATGTTAAAGCCATGACTTCCAACATCTTCGCTTGGATGCATAAAAATATGCACATCATAATTTTTTTCAGTAGAAACAATTTCATTCTTTTTATAATTCATTATATAAGAAATTGTTTCTGCTGTGGTATAGATGTAAATCACGCCAGCTTGCTTATCTGCGCAAGCATGTCTTATAGCGCGCAAGATGCTTACTGCTAAAATCTCTACAGATCTAACATAGCCGGTTCCATTGCAATGTTTACAAGGTTCGGTAATTGTTTCAAAGAAACTAGCCCCAAGTCTTTGGCGAGACATTTCAAGAAGACCAAACACACTGATTCTTCCCAATTGAATTCTAGCGCGATCATGTTGCAATTCATCGCGTATGGCTCTTTCAATATTACGACGATGTTTCTGGTCATACATATCGATAAAATCAATCACAACAAGGCCAGCTAAATCGCGCAGGCGAAGTTGTTTAGCGATTTCTTTTACTGCTTCAAAATTGGTGGTAAAGGCAGTTTCTTCAACTCCACTTTCTTTTGTAGAGCGTCCAGAGTTAACATCGATCGCAACTAGAGCTTCGGTGTGATCTATTACAATTGATCCGCCAGATGGTAAGAAAATTTGTTTTTCATAAAGAGCTGAAATTTGCTGCTCAACGCGATATTTGTTGAAAATTGGAACGCGTTCATCATGCAGTTTAATGTTGTGAGCGCCTGATGGCATTGTAAGTTTTACAAAGTTCATCACGGTTTCAAAAGCCTCAACTCCTTCAACCACAACTTCGCTAACTTGTTCATTATAAACATCGCGAATACATCTTTTTACAACATCTCCTTCAGCGTGAATAAAGGATGGAGCTTTTGATGAGGTTGAAGCATCTTTTATGCTGTTCCATAATCTTGAAAGATAATCGTAATCGCGTTTGATTTCTTCTGGTTTTTTACCAACGCCTGCGGTTCTAACAATAACCGATCTATCACCTGGAATATTTAGTTCCGCTAAAATTGATTTTAGAAGTTTGCGATCGCGAAAATTATCAACTTTTTTGGAAACCCCGCCTTTATTTGGAGTATTTCCCATCAATACGCAATATTTTCCAGCAAGTGATATAAAGGTGGTCATTGAAGCGCCTTTACTTCCGCGCTCTTCTTTTGAAGCTTGCACCAAAATTAATTGACCTGGTTTTATAACATCTTGAATATTATAGCGTTTGTAAATGCTGTAAATATTGCCACGATAATTTCCGGTTTCATCTTCTAGAGAGTAAGATCCGGTAACAATTGATTCACTAGATTCATCATCATTCTTTTCTTCACTTACACGATCTTCATTTTGATTGCGAGAATTAGGAATATTGTCATCTTCATCATTTTTTTGCTGATTATTTTCGCTATTTAATTCGCGCAATTTTTGTCTCTCAGCATCTGAAATTTGGTAATAATCAGGGTGAATATCTGCAAAAGGAAGAAAGCCGTGACGATCAGAGCCATAATCAACGAAAGCAGATTGAAGTGAAGCTTCAACTCTGGTAACTTTTGCAAGATAGATGTTGCCTTTTATCTGTTTTATTGCAATGGCTTCACGATCAAAATCTTGTAAAATGCCATCTTCCAACACTGCAACTCGCGTTTCTTCGCGATGTGCGGCATCAATTAAAATTGTTTTATTTTTCATGTTTCTTAAGTTATTTGGTTAAGAAACAGCTATTATCTAGGGCGTTTTTAGGGTGTTGAATATATTTTTCATAAGTCTAATTACACTTTGAAAGCAAGAAAATAGCCGTTCCATCTAAAATTAAATCTCTAAAATATTATTAACGGTTTTAAAAAAGGGTTCTTAAATTAGAACAATCCTTAAGATGAATAAACCTTGTTTCATGTTATTAAACACAAACTTATTATTCTAGTTTTATTTGTTATTTTTTAGATTTGATTCAATCCAGTATAAATATGGGCTATAGCCTTGATTTATCTTGCTTGATATAATTTGTGGATTTTCATAGACATGGTGTTTTTTAATGATTTTTTCAAGTTCTAAGTAAAGGCTATTTTTAGTCTTAATATTAACCAAAATTTCTTTTGAATTTTCGATCTTTTCATTCCAAAGATAGAGGCTTTCAATTTTGCTAAATTGAATACAGGCGGCGAGTTTTTCTTTTAGAAGAATTTTAGCTAAGTTTTTTGCTGAAGTTAAATTTGGATAAGTGGTTTGAACTGTAATAAATTTATTTTTCATAAAAATGATAGAATTATTCGCCCATCGAGGCTTTGTTACAAAAAATATTCCTGAAAATTCGATTAAAAGCCTAAAAAAAGCTTATAAATTGGGTTTTAGAGCGGTGGAATTTGATATTTGGTTTTTTGATAACAAATTATTATTAAAGCATGATCGGCCAAAAAAAGATGAAGTTTTAACTTTGCCAAATCTAACAGATTATTTTTCTTTTGGAAATGAGATAAAATATTGGATGGATTTTAAAAATCTAAATCAAAGAAATATTACTCAAGCTTTAAAAATTTTGAAAACAGAAATAAAATTAGCGAAAATAGATTTAAAGCAAATTTATTTTGCGCCATTTATTTTGGATCACAAAAAAGCTTTAGCTATTTTTCAAGAAATAAGGAAAGTTTTTGGTGCAAATGCTCAAGTTACTTTGGTTTGTGAAAAATTAAAAACCAAAAAAGATATAGAAAAATTGCATGATTTTTTGACAAAAAATAAAATAAAATTCTTATCAATTTTTCATAAATTAATTGATAAGAATTTAGTTGAAATTTTATCAAAAATTGAATTTTTTGCTTGGACTGTAAATGATTTAAATAGGTTAAGAGAGTTAGAAAATATAGGCGTTAAGAATATTGTTACTGATAAAAATTTAATCCACCAAAATGAACCCAGAAAATTTAGGCCATCGCGCCAGAGTTAGAGAAAAATTTCTTGCCTCTTTAGGTGGGGAATTACATGAATATGAATTGTTGGAAATTTTACTTTTTGCAGCAAATTCAAGGCAAGATACTAAATCATTGGCTAAGAAATTAATTGCGAAATTTGGTGACATTTCGTCGGTAATAAATGCTGATATAAATCTATTGCGTGAAGTTGATGGAATTAATGATGGTGCGATTGTAGCAATTAAAATTATTCCTGAAATTATTCGTCGTGTTTTAAAAAATAACGCTAAAAATAAGGTGGTTTTAAATAACTGGCAGGCGGTTTTGGATTATGCTTTTATTGTTTTAAAAGATTTGAATTATGAAGTTTTTCGAGTTTTATTTTTAAATAAGAAACATCAATTAATTGAAGATGAATTATTTGGAATTGGTGAGAATGATCATGTTGCTGTAAGTGCTAAGATGGTTGTTAAAAAAGCGCTTTTACTTTCTGCTACTTCAGTAATTTTAATGCATAATCATCCAAGTGGTGAACTTGCGGCATCAAGTTCTGATATTAAAACTACTAATGATATTGCGGCGGCCTTGAAGAATTTGGAAATTAAGATTTTAGATCATTTAATTATCTCGCCGAAGGGTTATTTTAGTTTTAAGGAAGAGGGTTTGATTTAAGGTTGTGATTGAATTTATAACGCTAATTCGCCGATAAAAAACCCCTCAAGATTCGTCATCCTTGGGCCGAAGGGTCAGAGGATCTCGTGAATTTGACTTAGAAGTCTAAGTTCACTAGATCCTCGAAGCTTCACTTCAAGCATGATTGGGTTTAATATGTTTTTTATCGGCGAACTGGCATTTATAGATATTGTGTGAAAATTATGGTGTGGAAAACATGCTTAGTAGTAAGACTTAATTCGATAGCAGTAGGTTCGTCTCTTGAGTTATTGCTCATATTATTTTTTCTCAAATTATCACCCCATCTTCCAAATTGTCACCCCATCTTCCAAATTGTTACCGCATCTTCCAAATTGCACCCCATCTTCCAAATTGTTACCCCGTCTTCCAAATTGTCACCCCGTCGAATGACGGGGTCCATCTCGCCAAAGATTTCGGTTCTAAATTAAGTTAAGAATTCGTGACAAAATGGACCCCGTCATTCGACGGGGTGACAATTTGGAAGATTAGGTGGGTGAAGGCCCGAGAGGCGGGGGTGATAGCCTGAAAAAATGGAATGACGACCTGAGGGATAGAGTAACAACTCAAGAGATCTAGTAATAGCTCAAGAGACGAATTATGCTAAATCTAGAATATAGTTTTTGTTATAAGTATTAATTAATCCTCATCCAACTTTAAAGCCGCTAAAAACGCACTTTGTGGAATTTCTACATTGCCAATTTCGCGCATTTTTTTCTTACCTTTTTTCTGCTTATCTAACAACTTTCTTTTTCTGCTAATATCGCCGCCATAGCACTTCGCCGTAACATCTTTACGCATTGCAGAAACAGTTTCGCGAGCAATAATTTTTCCACCAATTGCGGCCTGAATTGCAATTGCAAACATTTGTCTTGGAATTAATTCTTTTAATTTTTTACAAATTGCGCGACCCCTTGATTCGGCGCGAACCTTATGAGTAATAATAGAAAGCGCATCAACCGGTTCGCCATTTACCATGATTGAAAGTTTCGCTAAATCACTTCTTTCATAACCATCCATTTGCCAATCAAAGCTAGCGTAACCTCTAGAGCAAGATTTTAAGCGATCGTAAAAATCATAAACAATTTCATTAAGGGGTAAGCGATAAATTAACATGGCGCGATCTCCAACATAAGAAAGCTCTTTTTGAATGCCGCGTTTTTGAGTGCATAAATCTAAAACTGCGCCCAAATATTCATCTGGAGTCATTATTGTGGCTTTAATCCAAGGCTCTTCCATGAAATCAATTTTGGTTGGATCTGGCATTTCTGCTGGGCTATGCACAAAAAGCAAATCTTTTAATTTTTCTTCTTCGGAAAGATTTCTTGTTCTAGTGCTATAAATTTTGTAAATTACCGAAGGGGCAGTGGTGATAAGGTCTAAATCGAATTCGCGCTCTAATCTTTCTTGAATAATTTCTAAATGAAGCAATCCTAAAAATCCGCATCTAAAGCCATAGCCTAGTGCTGACGAGGTTTCGGCTTCAAATTCAAAACTTGCATCATTTAAGTGTAACTTTCCTAAAGCATCGCGAAATTTTTCAAAGTCAGAAGCATCAACTGGATAAATTCCACAAAATACTACGGGCTGATTTTGTTTGAATCCAGGGAGTGGAACCACATGATCATTGCTTGAAAGTGTAATGGTGTCACCAACTTTACAATCAGAAACCTGTTTAATTTGAGCATTTAAAAAACCAACTTCGCCAGCTTTTAGGTCATCACAAAAGATTTTTTTTGGAGTAAAATATCCAACCGAATCAACTTGATAAACTGAATTATTAGCGAACATTTTTATTTTTTGACCCTTTTTAATTGAGCCGTCAATTACGCGAATCAAAACAATTACGCCAAGATATGGATCATACCAACTATCAATTAGAAGCGCTTTAAAATCGCCATCAGGATTTCCTTTGGGGGCGGGAAGTCTTGTAACCACTGCTTCTAGAGTTTCTTTAATTCCAATTCCAGTTTTTGCTGAAACTAAAATTGCGTCACTTGCATCAATTCCAATTACCTCTTCAATCTGCTTTTTAACTGATTCTGGATCAGAAGCGGGAAGATCAATTTTATTTAAAACCGGAAATATTTCATGATTATTATTGATTGCCTGATAAACATTGGCCAAGGTTTGCGCTTCCACGCCTTGAGTTGAATCAACTACTAAAATTGAACCTTCGCAAGCCGCTAAACATCTGCTAACTTCGTAAGCGAAATCAACATGCCCAGGAGTATCCATTAAATTTAACATGTAATTTTTACCATCTTGCGCTTTGTAATTTAGGCGCACAGTTTGTGCCTTGATGGTAATTCCACGCTCTTTTTCAATATCCATTGAATCTAAAATTTGTGAAGTCATTTCACGCGCTTCAATAGCTCCGCATTCTTGAATTAAGCGGTCGGAAAGGGTGGATTTGCCGTGATCTATATGTGCAACAATTGAGAAGTTGCGAATGTGGGATAGTGGATTTTCGGACATTTGGTAAGAGAAAGTTATTTATTTAATAAGTAAGAGAGATGTTAATGCGATGCCTAAAATATTCAACCGATGATTGGCGTGATTTTAATTATAGCTAATGTTATTTTGATACAATTGTCATAAAAATGATTTCTTTTCCTCAAAGGATAAGCTATGATGGCGCTATAACAATGTTTTTTAAACTTTTTATAATAGAATTATGCCAAAAATTTCCGATATCGCAAAAGGAGTGGAGCAAGCAGAAAAAGCAGCAAAAAAATCTGGTAGTATTTTTTCAGCATCACCAGCTGATTACGCTAAAGCTGCTGGAGTAAAGGGTGCTAAGGTGCCACAGAATGAAGAGCAAGCAGAAAAGCTTCGTGGTTCCTTTGTTAAATCGTTAAGTGCAGTATATGAGCAAGATGAATCAAAGGGTGCAAGAAAAGGTTATAGAGAATTGGTTGATAAGTTTGACGCAACTAGTGCAAACTTTATGGATAATCCAAGATGGCAAAATGAAGCTCTTGCTAAGGAAAATGCAGATATTGCAAAATCTAATGAACCAAAAAAGCCAGGATTTTTTGCAAATCTATGGAAAAGTTTTTTGAATATATTTGGCATTGGAGATAAAAAAGAGGCTGCAGCTGTTTCTACCTCAGATGTTAAGATAGATATTCCTAATAATGAATCACCAAGTCCGGAAAAAGAAAAGGGTCGCGATCGTTCTGGTGCTGGTGTTGACGCTGAGCTTGCGAAGGCTATTGGAGAAGTTGTTAGCGCTTTAAAGCCAGCAACTCCTGCAGCGCCAGATGGTCAAGCGGCGAAGCCAAAAAAAGGAGTAAGATGGGCAGATGATGTTGTTGAAAGCGATGTTGTAACTAAGTCCAGCACCACAAAGAAAGATGCAGAAGGTAGGCCAATAACAATGTCAGAACAAGACGCAAAAGCTGTTGCCGCTTCTAAAGGAGCGGAATCTCTTGCTGTGGGGCGCGCAAATCCAGGAGTGGCTTATAGTAATAGCGTTCCTATTAAAATAGGTGGTCAAGAAGCGGCAAATATAAGGGCTGGAAGATTAGCTAAAGAAGTACAATCTTATGAGGCGCCTTCTTCTGAAGCTCCTGCGGCTATGTCAACTAGCGTGGCGGCTAAAATGGCTGCTGCTCAAAAAAGAGGTTCAGAAGATAGGGGTGGGGGTGGTCGTTAAATTTTTATAAATCAAAGATATTTTTGTTTTATTTTTTAGATGCTTATGATGTAGATTATATAGATTAGCTGCTACTTTTGACTACATACTTATTTGACGCAGCAAATATTAATAAATACCTTAATGTCCAATCACAAACTTCAGCCAGTTCGAGGAACAAAAGACCTTTTTGGCGATGAAATAAAAATTTTTAATCATATAACTTCAATTGCTAAAGCGAAAAGCGAATTTTATGGCTTTGAGGAATTGCAAACTCCGATTTTTGAATTTAGCGAAATATTTGAAAGAAATCTCGGCGAGACTTCCGATATTGTTTCAAAAGAAGTTTATAAATTCTTAGATCGTGGGGATAATTTTTTAACTCTGCGCCCTGAATTTACAGCCTCAGTGGTTCGCGCTCTTATTTCAAATGGTGAATTACAACAAATTTTACCAAAAAAACTTTTTTCTTACGGACCAATTTTTCGTTATGATAGACCGCAAAAAGGTCGTCAGCGTCAATTTCATCAAATTAATTTTGAAATTTTTGGAGAAGAAAATTTTTATTCTGATGTTGAGGCCATATTACTTGCAAGCTCTATTTTAAAGGATTTAGGGGTTTTAGATAAAACTACAATTGAAATAAATTCTTTAGGATGTGCAAAAACAAAAATTGCTTATGAAGAAGCTTTAACAAAATATTTTGAAAAGTTTAGAGGTGAATTATCAAGCGATTCGCAAATCAGATTAGAAAAAAATCCATTGCGCATTCTTGATTCAAAAGAAGCGCAAGATATTGATCTTCTTGCGGAAGCTCCGTCAATTCATGATTTTTTTTCTGATGAAGAAAAATTGCGCTTTGATTCAATTTTAAATTTATTAACAAAATTTGGTGTTAAATATAGAGTTAATCCAAGGTTGGTAAGGGGTTTAGATTATTACACTTCTACCGTTTTTGAGTTTGTAATGTCTCATGAAGGCGCTCAAAATACAGTTTTGGCGGGTGGTCGTTATGATGATTTGGTAGAAAAAATGAGTGGCAAAAAAATGCCGGCAATTGGTTTTGCGGCAGGCATTGAAAGATTAATGTTATTGGCGTCACTAGATTTGAAAAAAAATCGCCCAATTGCAGTTAATTATATTTCTGAAAATGAAAAAATTTATGCCTTTGAAATTGCGCAAAAACTACGCAATGCTGGCTTTATAGCAGAATTTATTTTTGATGGAAATTTTAAAAAACAAATTAAACGCGCCGCTCAAAATAATTCTCGTTTTGTGGTAATTATTGGCGGCGATGAAGTTGCAAAAGGTGAGG
>CAMDMO010000010.1 GCA_945902255.1 Rickettsia typhi
GTATAACATCTATTATAACGAACATCGTCTTCATCAAGGTATTAATAATAAAATGCCAGTTAATTTGGTTGAGAAATTTGTAATTTAGAAATTTTTAAATCGAACCGAATTGGTGAACTTTTACAATCCCCGCCTAAGCGGAGATGACACCGAGAAGAAAAATCTATTAAGAAAAGACCTCAAGGCTCTTGGGTTTTTTTCTTAGCCATGCAACAACGCCGGCCAGACTACTTTTAAAAATATGTCGACTTTGCCCTTTTTGAAAAAAATTCTCTTAATTCTGCATTTTAAAAAACTTCCCTTCCCTGCCTATCCTCGCCACTTAAGCTGCTTACAATTTTTACTTCTGGATCACATCTTGGCACTGGGGGTAAAAGTTTTATTTTAGAGTCAATAGATGGTTTTTTTTCGTCTGATCTATTTTGAGTAATGCAATGAATTGCTTCTTTCAAGGTCTTTTCTGATAGTTTATGAATTCTGTCAAAGTCTGAGCGATAAGGTTCTGAATATTCTTCAATCTCTTCTTGAGAGCTTGCCACTTCTAAGGATATTTCTTTCTGAGCTTTAAAAGACCTGCCGCTTTGACAAGATATTCTATGACTTTTTAAATCTGCTCCAGCAATAGAAGGCAGATAATATTGAACTAAAGCCATTACTAATTCATCACCAAATAATAAATTTTCTTCAGCAGAAATTCTCTCTGGCAATTCACCTAGAGCAAAGTGATGAATATTGTAACCTTTTCGACCCAAAGTTGGAAATATTGCATTGGATGAAAAAGCTAGAGGAGCGCCATTATAGCAAATAAAACTAGAATAAACCTTTGTGCTTTTTAAATCATGAATATCTCTGGATAAGGTTAGTAATTGCAAACTTATGCCCGCTAAATCTATCTCAAGTATTTTTTGATCTTGACTCTCTTTGTCAAATTTTCCGTCTATAGCTAAATTCAGAGAACTTGTAAAAGCCTTATATTTACTAGCAAGATCAAGAGCTAAAATAGTTCCTTCATTTTCATTTAAATAACATACCCTGTTATGTAAATCACTGTTGATAGATTCAAGGATTACTTTTTTTGCTTCATCTTTTTTAAGAACCTCACAATAATCATCAAGAAGAGCTTCAAAAGCAGGCTTTTTTAAAGAAAAAATATTAGCAGATTTTGTTGCGGCTCTTGGTATAGATGTTGAAAAATACTTAACTGAAGCATTTCCAAAAAATTTTATTACTTCTCTTCTCATGTTTTAAAATTCTACGCTGTTTTTGTTAATATAAACTCATATTTCTATCGCTTTTTAACAAATTAACCCAATAAATTAAGCACCTAATAGCTTTACATTATTATGCGCTTAGATAAAATACAAACTTACAAAAAATTGAATCCGATTCAACTCACTTAAAAAATTTTCACATGAAATTTGATTTCGAAAAAACACTAGAAAGACTATCTAGCACTGTAATTTCAACGCCATTGCAATATAACTTAAAACTATCACAAAAATATGATTGTGAGGTTTATTTAAAACGGGAAGATAAACAAGTTGTTAGGTCTTATAAGCTTCGTGGCGCTTATAATTTGATGAGCCAGCTTTCGCCAACTGAATTAACTAATGGCGTGGTTTGCGCTAGTGCTGGCAATCATGCGCAAGGCGTGGCTTTTTCTTGTGAAAAATTAAAAATTCCTGGTGTAATTTTTATGCCAGAAATTACTCCAAAGCAGAAGGTTAAACAAACTAAAAGTTTTGGTAATGGATATGTAAAAATAATTTTATTTGGCGATAATTTTGATGATTGTTTGGCCGAAGCTTTGAAATATACTAAGGAACATAAAATGACTTTTGTTCCGCCATTTGATCATGAAAAAATTATTGAAGGACAAGGAACTGTTGGGGTTGAAATTTTGCAAGATTTAAAAGATGTTGATATAGTAATAGCACCTATTGGCGGCGGTGGTTTAGTTTCTGGTGTTGGATCTTATTTAAAAGAAAAAAATTCCAATATTACAATCATAGGAGTTGAGCCAAAAGGAGCAGCTTCAATGACTGAAGCCTATGCCCGTGGAAAACCAGTTACACTAGAATCAATTGATCGTTTTGTTGATGGAGCCGCAGTGCGTAAGGTTGGCGAGCTTACATTTCAAATTTGCCAAAAAGTTTTAGATAAAATTTATACAATTCCAGAAGGACAAGTCTGTAACACTATTTTACAATTATATAATGACGAAGCCATAGTTGTAGAGCCTGCAGGAGCACTTTCAGTTGCAGCTTTAGAACATTGTAAAGAAATTATTAAAGGCAAAAAAGTAGTTTGCATACTCAGTGGCGGAAATAATGATATTGATCGCATGCAAGAAATTAAAGAGCGCGCCTTATTATATCTTGGTTTAAAACATTATTTTTTAGTTAGATTTCCTCATCGCCCTGGTGCATTAAAATATTTTGTGAATGATATTTTAGGGCCACATGATGATATAACTCGTTTTGAATTTATTAAAAAAACTGAGCGCGAAAGCGGCCCAGCTTTGATTGGAGTTGAGCTGCAAAATAAAGAAGATTACGACTCTCTTTTAAAACGCATGAAATCTTCACAATTTGAAGTGAAGGAAATTAATAAAGAAGATTTGTTATTTGAATATTTTGTTTAGATGAATCAAAACTTAAGCAACACTATCAAGCTTCAACAAATTGCTTCAAACCCCAAAAATTCCGCTTGGGTATTCGCTTCCGCAGGTTCTGGCAAAACTAAAATTCTTACTAATCGGGTTTTAAGGCTTTTATTAAATGGCGTTAGTCCAAATAAAATTCTTTGCCTAACCTTTACCAAAAACGCTGCCGCAGAAATGCAAAGTCGTATTAATAGCGAATTAGCAAAATGGGTTTTGTGCGATGAAAAAGAATTGCAGCAAAAATTGTTTGAATTAAGTGGAGATGTTCCAAATGCTAATGAAATAAAAAAAGCACAAACTTTATTTGTTAAAATTCTTGATGAAGAGTCTAATATAAAGGTTCAAACCATTCACGCTTTTTGCCAAACATTAATTAAAATCTTTCCTTTTGAAGCAAAAGTTAAGCCAAACTTTGAATTGCTTGAGCAAAACCAAGAAAAACTTTTATTAAAACAAGCTCAAAAAGAAGTTTTAAAAAATGCTTTAAATAATGAAAATTTAAAACATTTAGTTCAAAACATAAATTCTAGACTTAACGAAGGAAGCCTTGATGAGCTTACGCTTAACATGCTTTCTAAAAAAGAAAAAATCAATCTTTTGAAAGATAATTTTTTTGGAATTGAGGGAATAATTGACGAAATTTATAAGAATTTTTCTTTATCAAAAAATGATAATAGCGAAGAATCTTTTGCAATTTTTTTAAATGAAATTAATCAAGAGCGCTTGCTGCAATTAGCTCGCAGACTTGAAGAAGAGAATTTGGTAAGAAATAAAAATATTGCGCAAATAATTAAAGATTTTTTAAAAAATCCAAAAGTTGAAAATTTTATTACCTATCAACAAGCTTTTTTTACACAAAGTAATGATGCTAGGCAAATTTATGGAAAAGCTTCTAAAGACCTTAATTTACTAGCTTTTATTGATGAAAACCGAAAATTAATTTCACATTTTTTAGATAAAATAAACTCTCTAAAAATTTGTCAAAATACCGCCCTGCTCTTAAAATTTATCGATCAGATTTTAGAAAATTACGCTCAAATAAAAACACAAAATTCATTCTTAGATTATAATGATTTAATCATCGAAACCAACAGACTATTATCTAATCCAGATTTTTCTGATTGGATAAAACATAAGATGGATGGCAGTTTTGATCATATTTTAATTGATGAATCACAAGATACTAACCACTTGCAGTGGAATATAATTAAAGCTTTGAGCGAAGATTTTTTTTCTGGCTTAAGCGCTAATAATCAAGATCGCAGCCTTTTCGTGGTTGGTGATGAAAAGCAATCAATCTATAGTTTTCAAGGCGCAGAGCCAAATATTAGTGAAGAAATTTTTTCTTATTTTAATAAAAAAGCTGATGGAAAATTATTAAAAGTTGAACTCAACAATTCTTTTAGATCGCTTAGCTCAATATTGGAAGCAGTTGATATAGTTTTTTCAGATGAAAATAGAAAAAAAGCAATTAGCAAAATTAGTGAATTTAAACAACATAAAGCTATTCGCGAAGGCTTAGGAAAAGTTGAAATTTGGCCACAAATCAAAGCTGAAAAAAAAGAAAAAGAAGAAATTTCTTTTGCTTGGAAAGTTGATTTTTCTATAAAAGAAAATTATCAGGAAAAAGAAAAATTAGCTGAAATTATTGCGCAAAAAATTAAAAATGATGTTGAAAATAAACGCATTTTAAAAACTCGCAAAGAGCCTTTAAAATATAGCGATTTCATGATTTTATTAAGAAATAGAACTAATGGTTTCAGTCAAGCTTTAATTAAGTTTTTTAATAAATATAAAATTCCATTTTCTTCTTCAAATAAGATAAAATTTAGCAAAAATTTGTTAGTTCAAGATTTGCTTTCTGCTGCTAAATTTGTGCTTTTGCCTCAAGATGATTTAAATTTAGCCTGCTTTTTAAAATCACCATTTTTTGAAATTTCTGAAGAAGATTTATTTGAAATATGTAATGTTAAAAACATTAATCAAAGCAATATTTATAAGGCTTTGTCTGATTTACCAAAATTTTTTGAAATAAAGAAAGATTTGGATCTTTTTATAGATAAATCTCAAAAATTAAACTCCTTTGAGTTTTTTAATTTTCTTCTTAATTTTAAAAATTCACGCCAAAAAATTATCGCTTATTTTGGTCATGAAAGCTTGGAAATATTGAACAAATTTACTTTAGCTGTTTTTGATTTTTGTGATAATTTTTCACCAAATTTACAACAATTTTTAGAATTTAGCGAAAAGCTTGATTTGGAAATTTCGCTTTTAGATGAGGGTGGAAAAGGCGTTAAAATTGCTACAATTCATGCTGCAAAAGGCTTGCAGGCTCCTGTGGTTATGATTCCAGATTGTTGTTATAACTTTAATCAATTACTAGCCTCAAAAGAGAATATTTCTTGGATAAATATTGATGGCGAAAAATTTCCAATATGGTGTGCAAAAAAAGAAGAAGAAAATGAGCTATTAAAAAAACATCGTCAGGAAAAATTACAAGAAATAAAAGATGAGTATTTAAGGTTGCTTTATGTAGCAATGACAAGGGCTGAAGATGAGTTATATATTGGTGGATTTGGTGAAAGTAGCGATGCAGAATCTTGGTATGAAGTGATTAAAGGCTCTTTACCTGAGTTACTTATTTCTGAAAATGAGTTTGTGGTTAAAGGTGAAAGCGAGGTATTTGACGAGATAGACCCCGTCATGCGACGGGGTGACAACAAGGATAATAGCATTTCTTCACCTGATAATATTACTTCTTCATCTAGCAAGGGCGCTTATTCATCTGACAATATTGCTTCCTCATCTAACAATAGCACTTCTTTACCTGACAATATTATTTCTTCATCTGGCAAGAGCGCTTCCACACCCGACAATATTGCTTCCTCATCTGATAAAATCACTTTATCACATATCAATAAAACTTCCACACCTGTCACCCCGTCGCATGACGGGGTCCATTTTGAAGAGCTAGATAAACTCAAAAATAATAAAAACGCACCAGAAAGCCAAATCAACCAATCGCAAATTCGTGGAAAATTAATCCATAAAATTTTAGAAATTTTTGGTAAAAACTACAAGGAAGAGAAGTCTTGGCTGCTTGCTATAGCTAAAAACTTAATCGAAAAAGAAAATTTATTAACCTCAAAGGAAAAATTAATCATTGCTGAAGAAATTAAAAATTTCACAGCTTCAAATTTATTTGATGATATTTTTTCTAATGGCGAGATTAGATGCGAAGTCGAAATTGCTGAAAATAAAAATCTATCAAGAATTGATCTGTTGGTAATAAAAGAAAAAGAGGTTTTAATTATTGATTATAAATCTGATGAAACTTTACCAGAGAAGATTCCGCAGCAATATTTAGAGCAGCTTAGTAATTATAAAAACTTAGCAAAAAATATCTTTTTAGATAAGAAAATTTCTGCCGCAATTTTGTGGGTAAAATTTTTAAAGTTAGATTTAGTCTAGATTTTCCAATGTCATCATCTCATCAAAACTAGGGCGACGGCGAATAATTTTAAACTTATTTCCATCAACCAAAACTTCTGGAACCATTGGACGACAATTATATTCATTAGACATTGATGAGCCATAAGCTCCTGCACTGCACAATACTAGCAAATCTTCTGATTTTGGATTAATTAACTCACGATTTTGCGCTAAAATATCGGTGCTTTCGCAAACTGGTCCAGCCAAATCATAAGCAACTTTTCTACCATCTTTTTTAACCACCGGTAAAACTTCGTGATAAGATCCGTAAAGCCCTGGGCGCATTAAATCATTCATTGCTGCATCAATTATAACAAAATTCTTATGATCGGTTTCTTTAAGAAAAATAACTTTTGTTGCAAGTAATCCAGCGCTTCCAACCATCGCCCTTCCTGGCGCAATAGTGATTTTAACATTTAAATCAGAAGTGATTTCTTTGATTAATTCTATGTAATCTTCGATTAATAAAATATTTTCACTTTTATATAAAATTCCAATACCGCCACCAAAATCAAGAGCGGAAATTTTATGACCTTGTGAGCGAAGTTTTAAACAAAGATCTCGAAGCTTTAAAAACGCAGCTCTAAAAGGATCTAGTGAAGTAATTTGCGAACCAATATGAGTTGAGATTCCATAAATTTCAAGCCCTGGAAGCTTTGCTGCTTTAGCGTAAATTTCTTCCGCCTTTTCAATATCAACACCAAATTTATCACCTTTTCTGCCAGTTGAAATTTTATCATGGGTTTTGGCATCAACATTAGGATTTACCCTTAATGAAAATTTTGCTTTTTTATTTAACTCAAGCGCCACTTGGTTTAATAAAAACATTTCAGCTTCTGACTCAACTGAAAATTCTTCCACTTCAGCATTTAGCGCATATTTAATTTCTTCGTAAGTTTTTCCAACTCCAGCAAAAACTATTTTTTTAGGATCAACATTTGCTTTTATTCCACGAAAAATTTCTCCTTGAGAAACCGCGTCAATTCCAGCTCCTAACTCACTTAATATTTTTACTAAATGAATATTAAAATTAGCTTTAATTGCATAGCAAATCTTGTAATTAGCAATGTTAAATTTTTTAAAAGCATTATCGAAACTTTGAAAATTCTCAACTAAAGATTTTTTAGAATAGCAATAAAATGGAGTTCCTACAGATTTAGAAATTTCAGAAATCGCAACATTTTCAACAAAAAGTTCGTCACAATTTTTGCTATTCTTATAAGTTAAATATTTCATAAATTAGCTTTCGTAAGTCGAATACATGTAAGGAGTAACCGAATCAAATTCAGCAGCGCAAGAATCTACGCGTTTGTAGGACGGATGAAGATTCATTTCATTTCTAATTTCTCGAATATCTTTCTCATTCATTCCGGTTAATTTTGATAATCTTTTATCAGAAAATCCCATTCTTTTTATATTTAAAAAATCTTCGCGATTTTTAGGTAGACCTTCTTTTTTAACTCTTGTTTCAATTGTAATAAGATTATGAATTTGCTCTAAAAACCAAGGATCATAACTAGTGATTTGATTTATTTCTTCACAAGAAATTCCTTCTCTCATTGCTTGCGCAATTAGCAATAATCTATTTGGAGCAGCAATTTTTAATTTTTCTTTGATGATTTTAACGCGCTGGTCTAAATCTTCTGAAGCGATAAATATATCATCCATTCCACTAAGATTTCCCTCTAGAGAGCGCAAAGCTTTTTGAAAACTTTCTGCAAAACAACGGCCAATTCCCATTACTTCACCAACTGATTTCATTGAGCTTGAAAGCACATTGTCACTTCCTTTAAATTTCTCAAAAGTGAATTTTGGAATTTTTGTAATAACATAATCAATGGTAGGTTCAAACGAAGCGGGAGTAGCGCCTTTAGTGATGTCATTCTTAATTTCATCAAGAGTATATCCAACCGCTAATTTCGCTGCAACTTTAGCAATTGGAAAACCGGTTGCTTTTGAAGCTAGGGCGGAAGATCTAGAAACTCTAGGATTCATCTCAATAACCACTAAACGACCATCAGCTGGATTAACTGCAAATTGCACATTTGATCCGCCAGTTTCAACGCCAATTTCACGCAATACCGCAATTGATGCATTACGCATGCGCTGATATTCTTTATCCGTTAAAGTTAGAGCTGGCGCTACTGTAATTGAGTCGCCGGTATGAACTCCCATTGGGTCAACATTTTCAATTGAGCAAATAATTATTGTATTGTCATTTTTGTCGCGCACCACTTCCATTTCAAATTCTTTCCAGCCAATGATTGATTGATCTATCAACACTTCATTAGTTGGAGACATTGCAATTCCATATTCAACAATTTGTCTATATTCTTCTTCAGTGTAAGCAACGCCACCACCAGCTCCGCCCAAAGTAAAAGAAGGTCTAATAATTGCTGGTAGGCCAATGGTAGGAAGAGCTTCCATCGCGGCTTCTATAGTTTTTACAATAACATTTTTTGAAGTTTCTAAGCCAATTTTATCCATCGCACTTTGAAATAAAGAACGATCTTCAGCTTTTTTTATTGCATCAATTGAGGCTCCAATAAGCTCAACATTATATTTTTCTAACACCCCTTTTTTCGCTAACTCAATTGCGCAATTTAGAGCAGTTTGCCCACCAACCGTTGGCAGAACTGCATCTGGTCGCTCTTTAGCAATAATTGATTCAACAATATCTGCGTTAATTGGCTCAATGTAAGTTCTGTCAGCCAAATTTGGATCGGTCATAATTGTTGCCGGATTAGAGTTAATCAAAATAACTCTGTAACCCTCTTCCTTCAAAGCCTTGCAGGCTTGAGTTCCCGAGTAATCAAATTCGCAAGCTTGACCAATAACAATTGGCCCAGCTCCAATAATCAAGATAGATTTAATATCAGTTCTTTTAGGCACGATGGAATAAATTTGGATTTTAAAAAAACATATGAAAGAATGGCGTTTATAATAAAACAAGAAACCTGCAAAAGTCAATCAATCCAAGTATGAATAAACTTCCAAAAATCAAAAAAATTAATAAAGCGGTTTTAAATCGCAGGCGCACCTTGTCCCGCCTAATGGCAATTCAGATTTTTTATCAATATAACTTTTTAGAACATAAAAAAAATATTGATGAAATTAAAGAGGATATGATTGAAAGCTACGCTTTAAGCCCCGATGACCATATTTCTTCTTATCGCGATAAAATTGATGAAGAGTTTTTAAATAATTTAATTTTAGGACTTACGCTCAATGAAAAAATTGATGAAGAGATTAAAGAGTTTTTAAAAGATGGTTTTAGCTTAGAGAAAATTGAAGATGTGATGCAGCAAATTTTAAGATTGGGAACATTTGAATTAAAATTTATGCTTGATACTCCTTACAAAGTCATAATTGATGAATATGTTGATATAGCGGCCTGTTTTTACGAAAGAAAAAAAGTTACTTTTTCTAATGGAATTTTAGAAAATTTAGCAAAAAAATTTCGTGCAAAAGACTTTATACCATTTTCACCAGATAATTAACCATTTGATCTTCGTCTTTTTGGTATAAAATTAGGTTAAAAAACCTCTATGTATATCTGTATACATCACGGTTTTTTAACCTAATTTTATCCTCAAAAATACTTTGCTCAAATGGTCGATTATCTAGTGAAAATGGTATTACAAATGAAATAAATAGTAATTAAAAATGAATAAAAAAATATTAGTTGGAAAAGTTACAGCACCTTTTGGAATAAAGGGAGAAGTTAAAATTATTAGCTATTGTCAAAACCCTCAACAAATCGAAAATTATCCTCTTTTTGATGAAAATGGTGATAAAATAAAGTTAAAAATTAGCAATAAAAATAAGGCAGTTATTGGAACTACAATTTCTGGCGATTCTATTTTAATTGCAAAAATTGAAGGAAGTGTAAGTCGCAATGATTCAGAAGGCTTGAGAGGCAAAGAGATTTTTACTAATCGTGATGATTTTGAAGAATTAGATGAAGATGAGTTTTATCATTCAGACTTACTTGGTCTTGATGTGATTGATATGAATTCTAAAAAAATTGGTAAAGTTCTAAATATTTATGACTTTGGCGCAGGAGTTATGCTTGAAATTGAGTTTAGTAAAGTTGATGAAGCAAATAATTTAGAAAAAATAGAAAATTTTCCGTTTAAAAATGAGTTTTTTCCTGAAGTTAGTTTAAAAAATGGTTTTATCAGATTTGATATGCCAGAGATTGTAAAGACACCAAAAACATCTTAAGATTTTTTAATACTGGAGAGGTAGCTTTAATTCCGTGCTCAGAATCATCCTTCGACAAGCTCAGGATGACATTGTGAGCTCTTACTTTACTACAACTGGATTTCATCCAATTTTTTTAATTATGCCTGGGCTTCTTACTTTACCTCAACTCGATTTCATCCAATTTTTTTAATTACGCTCATTTTGATGTCATCTTGAGCTTGTTGAAGGGTGATTCTAGGCGCAAAACCTTGAATAATCACAAAATTATTTCAAAAATCTTGAATGATTATTATGGCAAATTGCTACTGCCAAAGCGTCAGCTTCGTCTTCGGTTTTAAAAGTTGCTTTTGGAAGCAAAACTTTGATCATCATTTGAATTTGAACTTTATCAGCACGCCCTACTCCAACTACCGCTTTTTTTACTGCAGTTGCTGAATATTCCGTAACTTTCAAACCACATAACCCAAGACTTAAAATTAAAGCTCCTCTTGCGTGCCCCAGTTTTAGCGATGATGTTGGATTAATGTTAATAAAAGTTTCTTCAATTGCAGCTTCGTCAGGTTGATATATTTTAATAATTTCAGTAAGTGATTTGTGAAAATGCTGCAACCTTATTGATAAAGGGTCTGAAGGCTGTGAATAAATTATGTCTGAGGCGATAAAATAAATATTATTATTTTTAACCTCAATAATTCCAACACCAGTTTTTGTAAGCCCCGGATCGATGCCTATTATTTTAGTCATTTTAAGAATATTAGTTTATTTATTATGCTACAGAATCGTTACCTTAGGATTGCTTGCCAATGAAGAACCTTTGGGTCTTTTAGGTTTCGGACTAGGACTGGCGCTAGAAATATCGCCATCATATCCACTATCACTATCTTCATGATCCTTCTTAGAGGCGCCGGCTGGCAAAGCTCTTGCTGGAGATAAAATGCGCTTTGGCTTTATTGAATTTTCTGAATCTGACTCAGAAAGAGAAGTCTCTTCTTCTTCATATTTCTCTAATAACAGGCTTTTTAAATTTTCAATATCACTTAGATAATCCTCTCCTCCATCAATTGAATTTTTCGCATATCGACTTAGGTCACCAATAATAGCATCACGCTGAAGAATAAGTTTTTGTATATTAGGATATTTTATATGATTTTCCAAACCAAA
Organism: Rickettsia typhi; assembly: GCA_945902255.1. Lineage (GTDB taxonomy): Bacteria > Pseudomonadota > Alphaproteobacteria > Rickettsiales > UBA1997 > UBA2645. The sequence goes on from CAMDMO010000010.1 coordinate 11,528, forward strand.
GTCAATCGCCTCTTCAATCAAATTAGAATCTTTTTGCATTATAAGAACTATCATTGGTAAAGCTTCATCATATTTGTCTCCGCTTAAATCATCAATAATTATTGCATCGAGCAATCCTTGAATATTCTCAAGAAATTTTCTGGGGTACTTAGCATTAAACATTTCATCTTTATATTCCTCTCTATCAAAAATATTCTTCAATTCCTTTAAATTTCGATGGCTAATCGCTTCATTTAAATCTCTTAAAATTGCCATACTTTATTTTGTAAAAAGTTAACACAATCCTCCAATCAAGCTGCTAGGTCGAGCTTTTAAAATTTTAACTTCCGCTATTTGTCCCAGATATTTTTGTGCCTCAGATTCATTTGAAACCTCTACAATCACTGATTGCAGCCATGGGCTTTTACCCCATATTTGCGTGTTTGAAATAGACTTTTCTTTACTAGATTTTGGCGCACCTTTTTCAAATAAAACTGGCATTATCAAATTTTCAGACTTTTTATTAAATTCAATTTGCTGTTCGGTTAAAAGTTTTTGCAATCTTGCTAAGCGCTCTTCTTTAACTTTTTCTTCAACCTGAATTTTAGCATCCGCCGCTGGCGTTCCTGGGCGAGGAGAATATTTAAAAGAATAACATTGAGTAAAACCAATCTGTTTAACTAGATTCATTGTATCTTCAAAATCTTCATCAGTTTCTCCGGGAAAGCCCACAATAAAGTCAGAAGATAAACCAATATCTGGTCTTGCCAATCTAAGCTTTTCAATGATTTTAAAATAATCTTGGCGAGTATGTTTGCGATTCATCGCTTTTAAAATATTATTCGACCCCGATTGAATTGGTAAATGCAAAAAAGGCATTAATTTTTCAATATCGCGATGAGCTGCCAATAGATCATCAGACATGTCTCTTGGATGAGAAGTGGTATATCGAATGCGTTTAATTTCAGGAATTTGTGCAACTTTTTCAATTAATCGAGCAAGGTTAGTTGCTTGGTTATTTTCGTCTAAACCATGATATGCATTAACATTTTGCCCTAAGAAATAAATTTCTTTAACACCTTTATCAGCAAGCTTTTTGGCATCTTCATAAATTTTATAAGCTTCACGAGAATATTCCGCGCCACGAGTGTAAGGCACAACACAGAATGTGCAGAATTTATCACAACCCTCTTGCACGGTAACAAAAGCGCTGGCGCCAGTTCCGGTTTTCGATTCCGGCAAAATATCAAATTTATTATTCGGAGTAAATTCGAGATTAATTTGTTTTTTCTTTTCACGAATTACCTTTCCAACCAGATCTGGCAAGGTTTGATAGCTTTCAGGACCAACTATAATATCAACTACATTTGATCTTTTAAAAATTTCTTCACCCTCCGCCTGAGCCACACAACCAGCAACTGCAACAATCATGGCACTGCCCTGTTCTTTCTTTTTATCTTTATGAGGACGAATACGACCCAAATCAGAGAAAAGTTTTTCTGAAGCTTTTTCACGAATGTGGCAAGTATTTATAATCACCATGTCAGCACCTTCTGGACTATCAATGGTTTCGTAACCAACCGCCATCATTAGATCTTGCATACGATCTGAATCGTAAACATTCATTTGACAACCGTAGGTTTTGATATGTAATTTTTTCATTTATTTAGCTAATATTTTTCAGGATGAAATGCTTGCGCCGGTCTTGCATTTGATTTAGCAAAAATTCCTAATTTAATAATTTTATTCATTTGTTCTTTAGAAATTTGAATCGGTGTTTTCATAATATACCATTTAACGCCCTCTTTGCAAGGCGGAGTTGTAAATGAGCCGTCATAAAAAAATGTTTTATCGTCAGCCTTAACAATCTTAGATAAATCAAGTTCTGATTCTTTTTTATTACTAGATAACAACTCAATTAAACGATCAAATTCTAGATTTTTTGCACCAACTTCTAAAAATATTCCCAGTATTAAATATTGTTCATCTTCGCTTTTATGCAACACCTGAAGCTCAAGAGAGTGGCGGTCTGATTTTACCAAATGCTCGCTTGGATGATGAAAATAAATGCGCTCTAAAAGATATTTTTTCTTACCGCGAGTAATGAAATCTTTACCATAAAAATTTATCTGCATAACAAAATCTTTTTTCTCTTTTTCAACTGAAGATTTTTTGTAGAAAAATTTTAAATCGCTATCTTGAAAATCAAGCTTAACATCAATAGGAGATTGGTTATAGCCAATTTTACAGAATTTATATTCCTCTTTTAAATCACCCCATTTTTGTGGTGAAGAATAGTTCCAACTTCTTGAACAAGAAGAAATAAAAATAGTTAAAAGGATTAAAAAAAATTTCATAATAATTTAATTAAATAACATTTTGTTAGAAAATTATATGAACCTCAGGGGCGCGGTTGTAAATAACTCCCAGCGCTTGGGGGTTAATAAAAATTGTGTTTGACATTACCGCCTTAAATTAAAGCCCCAACTCATTCTTCCAAACATTCAACTCTTCTAGAGCCCGTTTTGAATAAGCCGACTTTCGATCAGATTTTTTTGCTCTTTCCTCTAATGGTAAAAACAATCCAAAATTAACATTCATTGGTTGAAAATCACTTCCCGCCTCATGACCAAGCGTAATGTGATTTAGCAAGGCTCCAATCGCAGTTTTATTATTTGGCTTTAAAATATTTTTTCCACTAATTTCAAAGGCAGTAAAAATTCCAGCTAGAAGTCCCATCGCTGCCGATTCAACATATCCCTCAACTCCAGTGATTTGACCAGCAAAACGAATATTTGGAATTTTTCTAAATCGCAAAAATTCATCAAGTAATTTTGGACTGTTAATAAATGTATTACGATGAACGCCTCCAAGCCTTGCAAATTCGGCATTTTCTAGCCCCGGAATTTTTTTAAAAATTCTTTGCTGCTCATGATATTTTAGCTTAGTTTGAAAACCAACAATATTATAAATTGTGCCAATTTTATTATCTTGGCGCAATTGCACTACGGCGTAAGGTTTTTGATCTTGATGGGGACTTGTTAATCCAACTGGTTTCATTGGTCCAAAACGCAAGGTTTCCCTTCCTCTTTGAGCCATAATTTCAATTGGCAAACATCCATCAAAATAAGGGGTATTTTTTTCCCACTCTTTAAACTCAGTTTTTTCTGCAGAGTTTAAATCATCTACAAATTCATTATATTGAGCTTCTGAAAGCGGGCAATTAATATAATCCTTACCATCTCCCTTGTCATATCTAGATTGAAACCACGCCTTATTAAAATCAATAGAGTCTTTAAAAATAATTGGCGCAATGGCATCAAAAAAAGCTAGGCTTTCTTCGCCACTTTCTTTGATAATTGACTGACTTAGAGAATCAGAGGTAAGTGGTCCAGTTGCTATAATTGAGTAATTATTATCATCTTTTTTTATCTCAGAAACTTCGCTACGATTAATTTTTACTCTGCCAGTTTTTTGTAGCTCATTTTCAATAAATTTTGAAAATCCTTCGCGATCCACAGCTAAAGCTGATCCAGCTGGAATTTTATTTTCATCAGCTGAGCGCATTATTAAAGAATCTAGCATTCTCATTTCTTGATGAAGCAATCCAATGGCGCTTTCAACATCATCGCTTCTGAGCGAATTTGAACAAACTAACTCAGCAAAATCCTTGGTTCTATGAGCAAAAGTTTTTCTTACATCATCTCTCATTTCAAAAATTTCGACTTCAAATCCTCTTTTGGCTAATTGCCAAGCCGCTTCTGATCCCGCTAAGCCGGCACCTATTATATTAATTTTTTTCATTTTTTTATTAAAAATAAAAAAACCGGTGGCCTCTTTATAGCCACCGGTTTTTGTAATAAATATTGTCGGTTAGAACTATTTTTTACAAGTATCTCTTTTGTTAACCGGAACGATAATTTGGGTATCCATTTTCCACATACTTCCATCAAGATAATCTATACCCATCCCGATTGGAAATCCGAAGCCCCATAAAAAGTTAGCCCAGAAAGAGGGGGTAATGCTTTTGCCAGCTTTCATTTGAGTTTCTTCATAACATTTATCTTTAACGGTTATAAATGTGTCGTTAAAGCTAGAAGGAGCTGTAACAATAGTTGTAGGCATTTTGCTTCTGTAAGCACCGTTTGGAGTTCTTACTTCGATTGATACATTTTCAGCATCTCCAGAGGCGTTGGCTATAACGGATTGAGATCCGCCATTAAAAATTGTAGCGCAGTTTTGCAACATCAGCATAGTAACGCACAGTGAGCACGCTAAAAGTTTTTGAACAAGGTTTTTCATATTTTATTAGATTTATTAGATTTTGTTAAAAATGGAACTTAAAAAAAATTATAAGGCCACTAAATTTAAAAAAATTTTTAATATAAATCAACATCGAACTTCAGAAGGAATCAAATAAATTTCTAATCGTAGTTGGTACAAATGCAGATACTTTGTTGGTTTCAAATTTAGCTTCCTTATCACCAATTTTTTTAGTATAGTCGTAATGAATACCAAAAACACCACCGCCCTCTCCTCCTGTCAATAAGCCACTTATAACGCCGCCTATAATTGGAATTTTACCAATTCCAAAAAGATTATTTATGATAAATCCAGGAACAATCATGCCGCTAATATTGTAAATATCATTTTTTAGGTCAATTGAACCTTTGGCAGTAATGCCTATTTTGTAATTATTAGCAATTAGTGTTACGATATTTATTATATTATTTTCTAAATAAAATTCCATTTTCAAAGAATCGAAAATAGTTTTGTCATTTGAAAATATAGTATCTCTTACCTCAGAAAAAAGTGTATTTTTAGAAAGCTTTTTAACTGCCGGATTATCAAAAATTGTTATTTTATTATCTATCTCGATCTGTCCATTTAAGACTGGTTTTTTATCTATAATTTTATTTTGCATCTTTATTTTAGCGTCTCCAGAAGAAATTACACTCGAAATTCCAAGACCTTCCGCCAAATATCCAACATCAGTAATTCTGCCACTCATTAAAACTATATCACCAGTTGATTTTTTATCAGTATCTAAACTAATAAATTGACCTTTGCCATATTTTCCTTTGATAGAAGCGTTAAAACAAAAACCATTATTACAGTTCAGAGAAAGAGAAAGTTTTTTAAGCGATTTTTTATTTACAAGTATCGTATTATCTATATTGATTTGAGCGCGCAACTTATAAGGACTGGGCTTAGATGAAGATGGAATTGAAAATTTTCCCTCAACAAAAGAAGCTAAATTAAGTTGCTCACCAACTATAGAAAGCTTTTGGTTAAGAGTTTGTTTGTCAATTTTATAAGAAATTAAATAATTATTTTTACCAAAATTATCATTTTTTATATTGACCCCAATAACTTCTGCAGAGTCAGTATCTATCTCTATATTACCGAAAATTTTTGAATTGGTAATTTTATTGTCTTGCGACAATTCACTCTTCCATAACAAAATATTTTTTAATGTAATTTTTTTTGAATTTTCTACAGAAACTACTAGACTAAGCCCGCTTTCAACATTAGGTTTTTTTTCAACATCAAATGCTTTAGCGGTTAGTTCTGCAGCACTTAAATTAGCGTTAGTAACGAAATCATTACTATTAAAGTTTTTCTTTGAATTAATGATTAAATTACCCTTTACATAACCATTATCAACAAGATCACTTATCGCTGAATTCACTTCTATATAGCTATTTTTTAATGTAATTTCTTTGCTAAGTGGAAGGCTAATTGCAAAACTACTTTGAGAATTGCCATTTAAATATTTTTCAACCTCAGTGGCAAAACTTGATTTATAAGCAGCATGCTTCAAACCATCAAAGGCTTTGCCTTTAGAGCTTCCAGTAATATTTAACATTATATCTGGCCTATTGAAGCTATCAATTGCAACAACTCCATTATAAATTTTACTGTTTAAAGCATCGGCTTCCGAGATGTTAATTCTCATAGAATCTTTGGTAAAATTTGCCACGCCAGAAACATTGCTAATTACTGGAAAGCTTTCGCCATATTGAAGTTTGAAGCCAGAAAAAACCACTTCAGAATCTATTTTATCAAGATACATGCCAGCTGCATTATCGGTGAGCAGAGAAAACCTAGCATAAGCATCTTTTATTAAACCTTCAGATATATGAGAAATCACCCAGTCTCTTACGCCTTCTTGATGAAGAGCTGATGGCCAAAATTTTTCTAATTCATTATTTTTTATATCTTTAAGCTTAATGTAGAAATCGAATTTCTTATTTTGTTGATTTTTTAAATTGGAAATTAAAAGCGACATTTCCAAATTATGATTTTGCACTTTACCCACAGGTGGCTGCGGCAATTGAGGATCGGATAAAAAATCTGCCTTTATTTCTGATAGATTTAAAATTCCAATTTTATTGTCATACTCACCTTTTAAAATAAAGTTATTAAAGTCTATTTTTTGACTAAAAAATTCTAGAAAACTAAAGCTACCGTTTTTGGCCTCTGCTTTAAAAACGACATTATTCATTTCACCACCAACCACAGAAAATGAAGTGTTTAAATTGACCATCGCATCTATTTTATTAAGCTCAAGCAACATCGGATGAAGGTTTGCGATAGAATTTGCAACAAAATTTTCTAACAATAAATCACATTTTGTATCATTATTTTTGCGCAACTGACAGCTAAGCACAAGATTAACATCACTTTTTTTATCATCAAAACTCAATATATTTTCAGAAGAAACAAATAAACTATCATCTTTTTTAGATGTAATAATTTGTGATCTTTTAATTATAAATTTAGTGCTAGTCGTTTGATTTCTAACTATTAAAGTTGCATTTTCGATTTCAAAATTTTTAATTGCAAAATCACCATCGCGAATTGAAGATAGAGCCGCTATTATCATAGCCGAATGATTGGTGTCATCTTTGTTTTTTTCTAAAACTTGGGGGTTATCAAAATTATCAATAACAATTTCTGGATTTATAATTTTAACTTTACTTGGCTGAAAGCGCAGAGTTAAAATTTTAAATAAAGAAAATTCACTTTCTAACTTTGGAATTAAAAAGCCTTTCCTATCTTCACTATTAGATACGGTATAAAAAACTTTTAGATTATCTATTGCAACCTTCAGAGTTCCATAACGAGTAAAGCTAATATAGCTTTTCTCTAAACTAACATCTTCTCCAAATTTTTCTTTTAAATTTGATTCAATTTTATTGGTAATGTAAGGAATTGATTTTGGCCCAATTGAAACTAAAACCAAAAAATAGGCAAGTACCAAGGAAACTATCAATAAAACCGAAAAATTGATTTTATAAAACCATCCAATTCTTTCTTTTAGTTTTTGGTAACGCGCGTGTTTACGACCTTTCTTTAACATGATTTTTATTTTACGATCAATCTATATGATGGAATCACAAGAATGGCGGTATTTTCTCTATTTTCAGCAATTTCAAAACGGCAATTTTGCTTATCAAGAATCTCGCTTACTTTTGACTCTCCTATGTTAACAGCCATATTAAGATTTTGTAATTTTGACTTTAGATAAAAAATCAAAACCATTTGATCCAAGTGATCTATAATCACGCTTATACTTACAGAGGCTTCAGGATCAGATTTAAACATTCCGCCAATAATTTTTCTTAGAGCTTCTATTAAAACTAAATGATCAGCTTTAATTCTGGGCAGAGATGCTTCATCAAAAAATGGCTCCAACTCAATACGCGCTCTAAGGCTATCAGTTAAACCAGATGTAAATTCTTTTAAAAAAGCAGAAATTTCAAAAATATTTTCATCAGCATTTAATCTATTATCAATAACCTGACTATCTAGGGAATTGGCAATAACGGTTCTTAATTTAATAGAATTAATATAGATTTTATCGATATCTTCCAAATAACGACGGTGCGGAAGCGGGCCATAAGGCTCTTGCTTTAAAATTGAGGAAACTTTATTTATAACATCTAAATAAGATAACATTTCACTTGGCAAAATATCGGAAACTTGGCTTTTAATATTTTTAATATTTTTCTCATGAACCTCTTGAACCTTTAGCGCGTTAGAAGTTTTTTCTTTAATTTTTGAAATCATTAAATCGAAATCAATTGGCTTGATTAAGTAATCATTAGCAGAAAGATCTACCCCTTTCATCACATCAGTTTTTTGACCTAAAGCGCTTAAAAAAATAAATGGAACATTGTTATTTCGAATATTTTTACTTTCGCGAATAAGTTTTAATAAAGCATATCCGTCAACTTCTGGCATCATAATATCTGATACAACAAGATCAGGTTTGCTTTGCATAAAAACTTCAAAACCCTGCTTACCATTTCCAGCTTCAAACACTTCAAAACCTTCATCACGCAATATATCGGCAATATTTTCGCGAATTTCTTGCTCATCTTCTACACAAAGAATTTTAATTTTTCTTTCTTCGGTCATAAATTTAAAAAATAATTATTATAGTAATTTAGCACCTTCAAAATTGCGCAAAATTTCATTTACTACATCATCATTAGTTTCACTTTGTTTTTGAGCAACAAAATTCTGCGTTTGATTCAAACCAAGTAAAGCTTGTTGCAAATTTGGTAAAGCTGCTAAATGACAAATTCTGACCAATAGCATTTCAAAAGTAATTTTTTGAGAAGTTGAAGAATTAACCTCCGCAAGCCCTTTCAGCAGCATCTGCCAAATTCTTGCAAGAGAATTTAATGAAATTTTTTCAGCAATTTGGATAATTTTTTCTTTTTGAAATTTAGAATAACCATCAAGTTTATAATCTTTTATCAATTTGCTTGATGTAACTTTATGAGAAATTTCCATTAAATCTTGAATCAACTGAATAATATCAGAAGAATAAGTGTAAAACTCTTGAAATTTTTGCAAAGACTCAGTGAAGTTACCGCCTAAAAGACTTTCGAATAATTCAATAATTTTTACCTTATCATTTAGGCCAAGCATTTTTTCAACTAAATCTAGCGATAGATTTTTTTGATGATTATTATTTGCTAAAGCTTGATCCAATAAAGATAGAGAGTCGCGCACCGATCCTTCTGACATTTTAGATATCAATTCCAAAGCTTGTTTTTCAGCTTCAAAACCCTCTTTTTCCAAAATTTTTTCTAAATGATTTATTATTTCCTGCTCATCTAAACGCCTTAAATCAAAGCGTTGGCAGCGCGACAAGATTGTGATTGGAACTTTTCTAATTTCGGTTGTAGCAAAAATAAATTTCACATGAGATGGCGGCTCTTCCAATGTTTTTAACAATGCATTGAAAGCATTATTGGTAAGCATGTGAACTTCATCAATAATATATATTTTATAAGGAGCAATTACGGGAGCGTAGGCGATAGAATCAATAATTTCGCGAATATCGTCAACGCCAGTTCTGCTTGCAGCAT
>CAMDMO010000011.1 GCA_945902255.1 Rickettsia typhi
GGGTGACAACTTGAAGAAGGGTGGTGACAACTTGAAGAAAAGATGGCGACAACTTGAAAACGGAGTAATACCTGAAGAAGGAGTAATACCTGAAGAAGGAGTAATACCTGAAGAAGGAGTGATACTTGAAAACAGGGTGACACTTTAAAGGCGCGGTGATGCTGACAACTCAATTAAAACGAACCAAATTGGTGAGCCTTTACAATCCTTCCGCGCTTTACTAACTCTCGTCTTCATTAACTTCATATTCTTCCAACAACTTAATTTCTGCAGATTTTTTTCCTTCAATTCCTAATTCTTCAATATTTTTTATCGAGGAATAAATTCCACGATTTAAATTTTTTGTTAATTTACTATAAGCCACAGAAGCTTTATTTAGAGATCTTCCAAGCTCTTTTGATTCCCTAAAAACTAGCGCTACGTTATCAAGTAATTTTCTTACAGCGATCTTCAAATCTTCAATATTTTTTTCTTGTTTAACGCGATCAATTACAATTCTTGCTTGAGATAATAAATTTATTAAACCAATTGGCGTAGCAATAACAACGCCGCTTTCAAAAGCTTTTTGTTCAAATTCATGATCAATATTTCGCAAAATATCTAACATTTTTTCAGTTTGCAAAAACATGATGATGATGATTTTGTAATCAGTAGAATTTTTATTGAGCAACTCTTCAAATAAAAATTTGCTGTAATCCTTGCGCTTCAAGCTTTCAAGATGTCTTTTAAACGCATCTTTTATTTTGCTAAGAAGAATTTTTTCTTGCTCTATATCACCATTTTGGCGAGCAATTTCTAGATCAAAAAAATGCGGCGAAGATTTACTATCAATCACTGCAATTTGGTCGTTAGAAAAAAATAAAATCGCGTCAGGCCTTTTGGCTTCATGTTCTGCAGAATTTGTAAAACCAGAAAAATGTGACTGTAAAATATAATCACCAACCGAATCTAACTCTTGTTTTTCTTTTAATCCTGAATTTTTTAAGATATTTTCTAAGGTAATTTCCGAAGTTCTTCCAGCAGCTCCTGGATTGAGTAAAGCTTGTTTAGTGAGATTTATAATATCAGAAGATTTTTTAACTTCATCGCCGAGAGAAACTACTTTTGAAGTTATATTTTCAAAATTTTTAAATAAATCTTCGGTAATTTTTTTGATATTTTCTTGCTGATGAATGCTGATTTTATTTTGCTGCTCATTATTCTTTTTAATCAACTCTTCTGAAAGTTGAAAAAGCATAGTTTCTTTATCTTTACTCCATTCTTGTTTTTGCCTTTCTAGCTGCTGTTTTTCTTGCTTTAGCAAACTATTTTGTTTTTCAAATTCTAGAATTTTTTCTTGTAAAAATTCTATTTTTTCAGCTGATTTATCTTCTAGTTTTTCTTTCTGTTCGCGTAAGAAATTAATCTCATTTTGGGCATGTTCAAACTTTCCCCTAAATTGCGAAGATTCTTGTTTTGTTTTTGATATAAAATAAAAGCAAACGCTGCTTGAAAGCGCCGCCATTATTAAAAAAACTAATGCTATTACCATTGTAATTTGTAAAAAAGTTAATATGTTGAAATCATAGTTACTAATTACCAAATTTCACTCATAAATTATGATCGAACAACAACTTCCGCCACAAGTTTTTCATGCTTTGCCTTTGCGCGATGTGGTAATTTTTCCCCACATGACCACCACCATTTTAGTTGGCAGAGAAAAATCTATTAATAGTGTTGAGGAAGCAAGAAAGCTGAATCTGCCTATTTTCGCCGTCACTCAAACTAATCCAGATCACGATGAATTTGATCAAAAAAACATATATTCAACTGGAGTATTATGCAATATTATTGAATCAATTCGCACACCAGATGGCACTCTAAAAGTAATTTTACAGGGTTTACTTAGAGCAAAAATAAAAACCATTGTGCCAAATGATAGATTTTTTACCTGCGAGATCGACATCGCCCTTGAAACAAAGGCTGCGCTTGATAATAAAGAAATGCTGGGATTGGTAAAATCTTGTATCGAAAGTTTTGGAAAATATGCCGAATATAATAAAAAAATCACTCCCGAAATTTTAAACTCTCTTACAAAAGTTCGCTCTTCTTATGAGGTTGCTTATCTAATTTCAACTTACATTGGCGGCACCATAGCCAGCAAACAAGATATTTTGGAAGAAGAAGATTTAATTACAAAACTTTACAAAGTTTTAACAACTCTAAAAGTTGAAATTGAAATTGGTCAAGCGGAAGAAAGAATTAACAAATCAATTCATGAAAAATTTACTAAAAGTCAAAAAGAAGTTTATTTAAATGAGCAATTAAAGAACATCAAAAAAGAGCTTGGGCAAGATGAAGAAACCGAAACCAGAGAAGTTAAAGAAAAATTAGCGAAATTAAAATTACCAAAAGAAGTTAGAAAAAAATGCGATGTTGAATTGCGTAAATTAGAAAAAATGAATCCCTATTCATCTGAATCGGGAGTAGTGCGCAACTATCTTGAATGGATTTGTTCCCTGCCTTGGGAAGTTAAAAATAAAACTATTCACAATTTAGAAAAAGCTAAAAAAATTCTTGATAAACATCATTATGGGCTTGAAAAAGTTAAAGAACGCATCATTGAATTTATTGCGGTGCAAATCAAAACCAAGGATTCGAAGGGTCCAATTTTATGCTTAGTTGGAGCACCCGGAGTTGGTAAAACTTCGCTTGCCAAATCAATTGCTGACGCCTTGGGTCGCAAATATGTTAAAGTTTCACTTGGCGGAGTTCGTGACGAATCTGAAATTAGAGGACATCGTCGCACTTACATTGGCGCCATGCCTGGTCGCATCATTCAATCAATGCGCAAGGCTGAAAGTTTAAATCCTTTAATTCTATTAGATGAAATTGATAAAATGTCTTCTGACTTTAGAGGAGATCCCGCTTCAGCGTTGCTTGAAGTTTTAGATCCAGAACAAAATTCTGCTTTTTCTGATCATTATCTTGAAATTGATTATGATTTATCAAAAGTAATGTTTGTTACAACCGCTAACAGCCTTACAACCATACCGATTCCACTTAGAGATCGTATGGAAATTATCAAACTTTCTGGCTATACTGAAAATGAAAAATTACATATCGTAAAACAGCATTTATTAGATAAACAGCGTCACGAAAATGGTTTAAGCAAAGAAGAATTTAAAATAAATGATGAAGCAATTTTAACCTTGATTCGCTCTTACACTTTTGAAGCTGGAGTTAGAAATTTAAACCGCGAAATCGCTAATTTAGCGCGCAAAGCAGCAAAAGAAATTGTAACCAAAAAGTTAAAATCATTACATATTACTGATAAAAATTTATCAAAATATGCCGGAGTTCCAAAAAAACATTTTGGCATTGCTAAAGAAAAAGACTCAATTGGAATCGCTACAGGACTTGCCTACACTGAATATGGTGGAGATTTATTAGATATTGAAGCTTTAAAATTCGAAGGAAGTGGCAAAATTCAAACTACCGGAAAATTGGGTGATGTTATGAAAGAATCGGCTCATGCAGCTTTGAGCTATGCTAGATCTATCGCCAAAAACCTTAAAATTGATGCTAAAAAATTTAATAAATATGATTTTCATATTCACGTTCCTGAAGGCGCAACTCCAAAAGACGGCCCTTCGGCAGGCGTTGCAATTTGCGTTTCACTAGTATCGGTTTTAACCAATAAACCAATTAAAAAAGATATCGCAATGACGGGTGAAATTACCTTAAGTGGCAAAGTGCTTGAAATTGGCGGCTTGAAAGAGAAATTATTAGCAGCACTTCGTGGCGGAATTAAAACTGTATTAATTCCAAAGGATAATAAAAAAGATTTAGAAGATATGCCAAAAGAGATTTTGGATAATATTAAGGTTAAGGCAATTAGCCATGTTGAGGAGGCAATTGCAGAGTGTTTAGTGGGACTTGGGAGTAAGAAAAAAAATAATGCCAAAAACTAAACAAATCTACATAATAGCTGGCGCTAATGGAGCAGGAAAAACCACTATGGCAAAATATCTATTAACTAAGTTTTTAGATATTAATGAATTTGTTAACGCCGATGAAATTGCGCGCGGGCTTTCTCCATTCAATCCACGCTCTGTTGATTTAACAGCTTCAAAACTAATGCTTACTCGCATTGATTCTTTGGTTGAACAAGGTAAAAATTTTGCCTTTGAAACCACATTATCCGGCAAAAACTACATAAAATTAATTAAAAAATTTCACAAACATAAATATCAGGTAAATTTGATTTTTCTTTATCTAGATAATACTCAAGAAGCAAAAAGACGAGTAGCCTATAGAGTTGAATCGGGAGGACATTTTATTTCCGACGACGATATTGAAAGACGCTATTATCGAGGAATTCAAAACTTAATTGATGAATATTTAGATATCGTAGATTATGCTATAGTCATTGACGCCACAAATACTGAACGAAATATAATCGCCAAAAAATCTAAAAAAATTAAAATTTTGTCAAAAGATCAATGGGACAAAATACAATTAATTAAAGATCATAGATATGAAAGCAAGCTCAGTACTAGAAAAAATTGAAGCCGGAATTAAAGAAAGTAACTCAGAGGTTGTGCAAGAATTAATTGCGAATTTTGAGAAATACGGCCTTAGCCCCGTGCTTTCTATAGAAGGAAAATTAAAAAATAACTTCAAATTAATTCAAGAAAGTGAATTAAAAAACTTTACAAAAGAAGTAAAAAAATTTGGATTTCAAAAATCTGACTTTTGTTTATTTGGAAAAGACAAAGACAATACTCTTTCAAAACTTTCTAGCGGCATAATTGTAATTCACAAAAAATCCGGCAAAATCAAAGAATATAAAACCAACAGCAGTTCTACTTGGACCGCCAATTTCCATCAAGATTTAAAAAATAAATTTTTTATCAATTAGTCTCATGCAAAATAATAAAAATATTTTACTCGCCACTTTTCTTTCTGCTATAATTTTAGTTAGCTGGACTTGGCTTTATGAAAAACCAAAGCTTGAGCAACAGCAAGCAATTACTAAGCAAAAACAAGTTGAAATAGCAGCAAATCCACAAATAAAAGCTAATAATGGAATTAATTCAAATTTAGATATTAAAGCAAATAAAGCGGAAGCAATTTTAGCCTTAAAAAATCGTGAAGATATTTTAGCAAATAGCTCTTCTGAGCGTTTAAAAGTTGAAAGCGAAAGCCTTCATGGCTCTATTTCGCTAAAAGGAGCGCGCTTTGATGATCTTACTTTAGCTAAATATTTTACCACCGAAAAACATGATCAAGAAGTAACTTTATTTGCGCCAGCTGAAAGCAAAGAAAGATATTTTGCTGACTTTGGTTGGATTAGCTCAGATGCCAGTTTAGAACTTCCAAAACCAGACAGTATCTGGAAAAGTAATGCAGCAAAATTAACTCCTGAGCATCCAGTAACTTTATCATGGAAAAATAAACAAAATGTTGAGTTTTTTATCAAAATTGCGCTTGATAAAAATTATATGTTTGATGTGACGCAATCAGTTAAAAACAACTCTGGTAAAGAAATTTCAGTCGCTTCTTACGGCAGAATAAATCGCATTTTAAACTCAGCAAACAAGCCAATTTACATTTTACACGAAGGCGCAATTGGTGTGTTTTCAGATATTTTACACGAATCAACCTACAAAGATTTAGTAGAAGCAAAAGAATTAGATTTTGATAATCAAGCTAATGGATGGCTTGGAATCACTGATAAATACTGGCTAAGCTCAATTATTCCAGATCAAAATGTTAGCTATAAAGCAAAACTTAGCCATAATCTTAGTAATCATAATAGCATTTTTAGCAGCGAATTTATTGGTCAAGAATTTAGAGTTGGTAAAAATGAAGAGTTAAATTTTAATCATCATCTTTTTGCTGGAGCCAAGAAGGTAAGGCTTCTAGACCAATATGCGAAAGATTATAACATTAAACTTTTTGATCGCGCAATTGACTTTGGTTGGTTTTATTTTCTTACCAAGCCATTCTTTTTTATCATCGAATTTTTATATAAATTATTAGGAAATTTTGGTTTAGCAATTTTGGCGATGACCGTAATCATCAAGCTAGCATTGTTTCCAATGGCAAATAAATCTTACGGCGCAATTGCTAAAGTAAAAAAGTTGCAGCCTAAAATGGAAGAAATTCGCGCTAAATTTAAGGATGATAAAATTGCGATGAATCGCGAAATTATGGAAATGTATAAAAGAGAAAAAGTAAATCCAGCCGCTGGTTGTCTGCCAATTCTTATTCAGATTCCAATTTTTTTCTCACTTTACAAAGTGCTTTATGTTACGCTAGATATGCGCCAAGCGTCTTTCTATGGATGGATTCATGATCTTTCAGCGCCAGATCCAACTTCGCTTTTCAATTTATTTGGTCTATTACCATTTGCGGTAAGCCCAACATTTACAATTGGAATTTGGCCAATTTTAATGGGAATTACGATGGCGCTGCAACAAAAGTTAAGCCCAACTAGCGCCGATCCAACTCAGGCAAAAATTTTAAAATTCATGCCTTATGTTTTAACTTTTGTTTTAGCAGCATTTCCTGCCGGACTAGTTATTTACTGGACTTGGAGCAATACATTATCAATTTTACAACAATGGTTAATTACTAGAAAATTGAATAAGGAAAAATAGAAATATTTTTCCTTATTCATCCTTGATGCGCAAGCATCTCGTGAGTTTATCCTTTGGCGCCAGTTTTGTAACTAATAGTTCAAGAATCACACTTCGACAAGCTCAGTGTGACATCGAGGATTAGTTTAGTATATTGAGGATTAGCGTGGTATAAAGCATTACTTCTAAAGATCTTGAGTCACACAAAAACACCAATTCGCCGATAAAAAACCTCGATGTCACACTGAGCTTGTCGAAGTGTAATTATTAGCTTCGGTATTAAAAAACCAAAGATAACCTCAAACTCAAGCACAAATTACAAAGGAAGGATGGCCGAGTGGCTTAAGGCGCACGCTTGGAAAGCGTGTTATGGGTAAAACCATACGAGGGTTCGAATCCCTCTTCTTCCGCCAATTTGTTTAATTTTGAGATTTTTAGTAAATAAATATTGAGATAGTAATTCATTAAACTAATTCCTGACTGCATCAATTTATCGATAAAAATCTATAAATACCTATGTAAAGCAACCTGTAGATTTATAAAAAAATTGATGTTTATGATATTAATTTTAACAATTTAACGAATAAAATGGCTATAGTATTAATTGCAAATAAAGACGCTCTATTTTCTATGGAGGAAGATGGCAGTAATAGGGTTATCTATTCTTGGAAAGATAAAGAGTTGAGAATGGACAGAGCTGGTGAATTTATTGATAAAATTATAGCAAAAAAACTTACCGCAGTAACCTTATGCAATGAAGGCGCTTCAGATGAAGATTTTGACAAATTAGTTGAAGTAACGCGAGATAAAGCCTTAACAAAAGGATTAGGCTTTACTTTTTCAGAAGCAGTACCAAACTTGTATCCTGCAGCTGCGGAAGCCGCACCAGAAGATAGGGTGCCGCTCAGAGTTCATATTAAATTACCGGAATTCCAGCAACTAAAACCAAATACAAAACAGCAAGGTGACCAATAGTAACTAATTACGAACTGGGAATCATATAACCTTACTTACTTTTAAAAATCATGCCAACAATCGACAAACTAATCAACGGCTTCAGAGTCTTCAAAGCCACAACTTTCCAAAAAAAGAAAGATCAAATTGAACATTTGATACGCCAAGGACAAAAGCCATCCACTTTGGTTATTGCCTGCTCTGACCTTAGAGTGGCGCCATCAGATATTTTATCCACTAACCCCGGAGAATTATATATTGTAAGTAATGCTGGCGGACTTGTGCCAAAATATAGTTCTGAAGGAGTTCATGGAATTTTAGCGGCAATTGAATATGCTGTAACTGTTTTAGAAGTTGAAAATATAATGGTTCTTGGTCACGCTAAATGTAACAGCATAAAAATGATGATGTCCGATGATTTTGCTTCGAATAAACTATCAGAATCGATGAAAAAATGGCTTTCTGTTGCAAGTGAAGCGCGTGATGCGGTTAAAAAAGAAATGGTTAAAAATAGCGAAGAAGAACAACAATCATCTTGCGAGCATGAATCTATAGTAATTTCAATGCGTAATTTAATTGGCTACCCTTACATCGCAAAACGCATGAGCGCAAATAAATTAAATGTTTTTGGTTGGCATTTTAATATTGAGGGCGGCGAAATAAGAGCTTTTAATCCATCAAATGGGTTTTTTGAACCTATTTCCTAACACTAATTCGCCGATAAAAGATCTAAAGATCTTTTATCCTTGGCTTGAGGGTTGATGATCTCTCCCTCAGGGTACTATCCTTGAAAAGCTCATCAATTTGGTTCGATTTTAGCTTAAGTTATACTCATTTCTCTAAATTGTCACCCCGTTTTCTCTAAAATTGTCACCCCGTCGAATGACGGGGTCCATCTAGTCACAAATTCTCAACTTAATTTAAAATCGAGATCTTGACGAAGTGGACCCCGTCATTCGACGGGGTGACAATTTTATAGAAATGAGCACAACTTACTTTAGATGACGCACTGAGAGAGATTCTAAAATCTCAAGCCAAAGGATAAAATTAGATCTTTTATCGACGAATTTGGCGCTCTTAAGAGAAAATTCACTTCTCAACATATTCAGAAACATCGCTTCCACCACCCAAAACCTTATATAAAGTTATCAAATTCGCGATATTTTCCTTCGCAATATTAGCATGATTCTGCCTTGCAGAAAGTAAGGAAATTTTGGAATCCAAAATATCCATTGCACTACTAATTCCCTGCTTATGTTTTAGCTGAAAAATATCGTAAGATTTTTGTCGCGCTTTTAAAATTTCCGTAAAAGATTTTACCTGATTTGTCACAGATTCTCTTTCCGCTAATTGATCTAAAACCTCGCGAAACGCCACTTGAATCGCCTTCTCATATTGAGTGATTTCAACCTTTTTTTGCAAATTAGCAATTTTTAAATTTTCTATATTTTTACCACCGCTAAAAATTGGAATATTAACCTGTGGCGTAAATGCCCAAGTTTTAGAATCGAATAAATTAGCTAAATTTCTTGATCCATAACCATAAGTTCCAGTTAAAGTAATGGATGGAAAAAATGCTGCTCTAGCCGCTCCTATATTAGCATTAGCACTTTTTAAATTATGCTCAGCTTGTTGAATATCTGGTCTTAAAAGCAGAGATTCTGAAGGCACAAAATCAAGCAGATTTTCATTAATTTTAATATCGCTAATTGTCATATTTTTTGGCAAAGATCTATCGTCAAATATTCCAGTTAAAAGCATCAAAGCATTCTTATCTTGTGTCACTATTTTTGAATAAATTTCGCGATTTGTTTTGGCTGTTTCAATGATTACTTGAGCATTTAATAAATCACTTTGCGAAGCAATTCCGTGCTTATAGCGCAGCTCTGTGAATTTATATCTGTCGCTTTGTGCGGCTAAATTTTCTTCAGTAATTTTTAAAATTTCCATATCAAGCAACAGCTGAGAATAAGCGTTTGCAACTTCAGCAATTAGAGAAATTCTAGCTGTAATTTGTGCTTCTTCGCTAGCTAAATAATTTTCAAAAGCAGATTTTTTTAAATTACGCAATCTGCCAAAAAAATCTAATTCATAAGCTGCGAAAGAAATATTGGCGCGATATTGTCTTCTTGGTGTAAATGCAGCAAAGGCACTTGGCACGCCTTGTCTGGTTTCTAAAGCTGTAGCGCTTACACTTGGTAATAAAGCGGATTGAGCAACGCCATGCGCAGCGCGAGCTGATTCAATATTCAAACTAGCAACTCTTAAATCACGATTATTTTCAAGCGCTAAATCTATTACTCTTTGTAAATCAGGAGATTGAAAAAATTCTTTCCAATAAACTTTGCTAGTTTTTAACTTACTTTCATCAGATTTTTTAAATGGAACTTCTACTTTTGGACGCTCATATTTAGGCTCTAAACTGCAAGCTGAAATTGCGATAAAAGCCAAAAATAATTTTATAATTTTTTTTATTTTCATAATTTTTTGGCTTTTATTTTTTGCACTAAAACATAAAACATTGGCACGAATAAGGTTGCAACAAAAGTTGCGGCGAACATTCCTCCCATCACGCCAACACCAATTGCTCTTTGACTTGCTGAACCAGCGCCAGTTGCGGTTGCAAGAGGAGTAATTCCAAGCATAAACGCCATTGATGTCATTAAAATTGGTCGAAATCGCTGCTTAGTTGCAATTAAAGTAGCCTCAATAATATCATGACCTTCTTCATAAAGACTTTTAGCAAATTCAACAATTAAAATAGCGTTTTTTGCCGAAAGACCAATGGTGGTCAAAAGACCAACTTGAAAATAAACATCGTTGCTCATGCCACCAAAAAATGAGGTGGCTAGCGCGCCTGTAATTCCAAATGGCACTACTAAAATTACTGAAAAAGGAATTGTCCAACTTTCATAAAGCGCAGCAAGAGATAAAAACACCACGATTAGAGAAATAAAATAAAGAGCTAAAGTTTGAGAGCCGGAAGATTTTTCTTCATAAGAAAGACCTGACCAAGCATAATCTATGCCACTTGGCAAGGTTTTTATCATTTTTTCCATTTCTTGCATTGCAACACCGGAGCTTACACCTTGAATTGCTGAGCCTTGAATATTCACTGAAGAAGTGCCATTAAAACGCTCTAATTTTGGCGATCCAAACATCCAATGAGATGAAGAAAAACTTCCAAATGAAATCATTTTGTTTAAATTATTTCTAACATACCATTTTTTAAGATCATCTGGATTCATACGATAAGCGGCTTCAGACTGCAAATAGACTTTTTTAATTCGACCGCGATCAATAAAATCATTCACATAAGATGATCCCCAAGCAACTTGCAGGGTTTGGTTGATGTCAGCAATTGAAATTC
Organism: Rickettsia typhi; assembly: GCA_945902255.1. Classification (GTDB taxonomy): domain Bacteria; phylum Pseudomonadota; class Alphaproteobacteria; order Rickettsiales; family UBA1997; genus UBA2645. Next base: position 10,951 of record CAMDMO010000011.1, read on the forward strand.
CCAATGCCGCAGCTTTTTCATAATTAATGTCAATTTTATATTGCGAAACATCATTTAAACCATTTGGTCTAACTCCAATTAAAAGTGGATTTTTTGATGCCATTCCAAGCAATTGATTGCGCGCTGACATCAATGCCTCATGCCCTAAACTAGCACGATCTAAAAGTTGCAAATCAAAACCCGAAGCATTTCCTAGCTCGCGAATTGGCGGTGGAAAAAAAGTAAAAACCGCTGCATCTTTTATTTGCGAAAGCGCGCCCATTGATCGCCCAGAAATTGCAGCAACACTTTGGCTAGCTTCTTTTCTTTCGCTCCAATCTTTTAATCCAATAAAACCAAATCCAGCATTTTGAGCGCGTCCGGCGAAACTAAAGCCTGAAACCGTAAATAAATGCTCAACATTTTCTTTTTCTTTATTTAAAAAATAATCTTCAACTTTTAATAAACTTTCGGTTGTGCGTTCAAGTGAAGCGCCGCTTGGGGTGTTAACCATTAAATACATCATTCCTTGATCTTCTACTGGCAAAAATGAAGTTGGCATTCGCATAAATAAAAAGACCAATCCTCCAATCATTACGACATAAATCATAAAAAATCGAAACATGTTTTTAGTAACTTTATTCGCACCTTGAGTATAAAAATTGCGCAGTTTTTCTAATCGATTGTTAAAGAAATTTAGAAATTTATTTTGCGATAAAGCTTGTCCATCGTGAGCTGGCTTTAGAATTGTAGCACATAATGACGGGGAAAGAATTAACGCCACTAAAACAGAAAGAATCATCGACGAAACAATTGTAATCGAAAATTGACGATAAATTGCACCCGCCGATCCGCCAAAAAATGCCATTGGAATAAATACTGCAGAAAGCACTAGAGCAATTCCAACTAAAGCTCCTGTAATTTGTTTCATTGATTTTCTGGTTGCATCTATTGGAGACAGACCTTCTTCATGCATAATGCGCTCAACATTTTCAACTACCACAATTGCGTCATCAACCAACAAACCAATAGCCAAAACCATTGCAAACATGGTTAGGGTATTAATTGTAAAACCAAAAGAAAATAAAACTGCAAATGTGCCAAGCAAAACAACTGGAACCGCAATGGTTGGAATTAGCGTGGCGCGAAGATTTTGTAAAAAAAGCAACATCACTAAAAACACCAAAATCACCGCTTCAAATAAAGTTATAACCACCCCTTTAATTGAAAGTTTAATGAAAGGCGTTGAATCATAGGGATAAATTACCTCAACACTTTTTGGCAAAACTTTGGTGAGTTCTGCCATTTTATCTTTCACAATTTTTGCAGTATCAAGAGCATTGGCACCACTTGCCAAAATCACCGCCATTCCAGCGGCCGGATGTCTTTTATAGCGAGCATTGGTGCTATAACTTTGCGAACCAAGCTCAACAAGCGCCACATCTTTTAGCCTAACTTGTGAACCATTTTTATTTACGCGCAAAATAATTTGATTAAAATCTTCAACGGTTTTTAATCTGGATTGCGCAGTAATTGTGGCGTTTAGCTGTTGTCCTTTAAGCGCTGGAAGACCGCCAAGTTGACCCGCAGAAACATCAGAATTTTGCGCCTTAATTGCACTTATTATATCGGAAGTTGTCATGTTATATCCGAATAATTTACTCGGATTTAACCAAATTCTCATAGCCCTAGGATTGCCAAAAACCGTAATATTTCCAACGCCATTGATGCGTGAAATGCTGTCTTTTATATCAGAAAGTAAAATATCACCAAGAACATCTTCACTAACCGAATCATCTTTTGAATAAAGGCCAATAACTAATAAAAAATTATTATTCGCTTTATTGATTCTAACGCCTTGTTGCTGAACTTCTTGCGGCAAAAGAGGCATTGCCGCTTGTAACTTATTTTGCACTTGAACTTGCGCAATATCGGGATTGGTTTTTGGCTCAAAAGTAAGCGCAATCATAACATTTCCATCTGAGTCACTGCTGGAAGAAAAATAACGCAGAGAATCAATGCCATTAAGACTTTGTTCAATTACTTGAGTAACACTATTTTCTAAAGTTTGCGCTGAAGCGCCCGGAAAAGCAGTTGAAATTGAAACAGAAGGAGGTGCAATATTTGGATATTGCTCAATTGGCATCTTCAATAAAGACAAAGCACCGGCCATCATGATAACAATTGCCAAAACCCATGAAAATATTGGACGATTGATAAAAAAATCAGACATATCTATTTTATTTCCCCTGCATTTACAGCAATTTTTGACTCTTCTTTATCAATAAAAACCGGTTTAATTTTTGCGCCTTCAGAAATTTTTTGAAAACCTTCATAAACTATTACATCACCTTCTTCTAAGCCATCTAAAACAATCCACTTATCTTCAGAAATTTGGTCAGATTTTATAGAGCGAGATTTTACAATATTATCTTTATCCACAACCCAAACTACTAAATTTCCATCAAAACCTCTATTGGCCGCTCTTTGAGGAATTGTAATTGCCTCAATTGGCTTTAAATGCAATTTGGCATTAACAAACATTCCAGGGATTAACTTTTTATCTTTATTATCAAATATAGCTCTTAGGCGCACTGAATCGGTAGTCTCATCGGCAAAAACTTCAGAAAATTTTAATGTTCCTTTATTTTCACCAATGCCGCCATCAACAATTAATGTTACTTCAATTTCTTCTTGATTACCAAGCTTAATCATGTCTCTGCTTGGTTGAGCCATATCAACATAAATTGGATCAAGTTGGGTAATGGTGGTTAGAATAGTTGCTTGATTCGCAGTTACTAAGGCGCCTTCTGTGATATTTGATTTTCCAATATAGCCAGAAATTGGCGCATAAACTTTTGTATAAACTAAATTCGTTTTAGCCTTCTTAACATCAGCTTGAGCTTTTGCTAAAGCAGCATTAATATCATCAAATTCTTGCTTACTAATAGCATCTTGTTCAAGTAAATTTTTATAACGCTCTCTTTTTGCAGAAACGGCGCTTAAGCTAGCGCTAGCGTTATCAAGGGTAATTTGATAAATCGCCGGATCAACTTGATAAAGCTGCTGACCTTCTTTAACAAAACTTCCTTCAACAAATTTTCTTTGTCTAATTATTCCATCAATTTGTGGGCGAACTTCGGAAATTTTATAAGCCGAAACCCGCGCTGGTAAATCTAAAAATAATTGCACATTTTCTTTTTTAACCCTAACCACATTTACTTCAATTAAGCCATTTGGGCTTATTTTTGTTGCAATTGCTGAATTATTTTTTAGCTTAATTTGAAAAAAATAACCACCAAGTGCCAAGGCAATTAAGCAGAAAAAGAAAATCGCTAATTTAATTTTTTTATTTCGAAGCATTTTTTTTAAAAAATAATAAACGGAAAGCGGGTTGCTTATTCACTGAAAATATAAATGATTGTAATAACTCTAGAGTGTTTTGCTAAAAAATCTTCTTAATTTTTTGCCTTTTAAATCTAAATGAAAATATCACTAGAAAAATCACAAAATCGTGGTCATGTAAAGCATGGCTGGCTTGACTCTTACCATAGTTTTAGCTTTGGAAATTATTATAATCCTGATAAAATGGGATTTGGAAAATTACGCGTAATTAATGATGATATAATTGCCGCAGGATCTGGATTTGGCAAGCATCCTCATCAAAATATGGAAATTATCACCATAATGCTGTCTGGAATTTTAAAACATCAAGATAGCATGGGAAATGAAGCCTCGATTAGAGCTGGAGAAATTCAGGTTATGAGCGCTGGAACCGGCGTTTACCACAGTGAATTTAATGGTTTAGATGATAAAGAAGCAAATTTATTACAAATTTGGGTTGAGCCAAATCGCTTAAATGTTACTCCGCGCTATGATCAAAAGACTATAAAAGATTTGGCAGCTAAAAATCAATTATATCAAATATTATCACCAAATCCAGAAGGGCAGGGAGTTTGGATTTATCAAGATGCTTGGTTTTATTTAGGAGAATTTGATTCAGAAACCAAAATTTCTTACAAGCTAAATAAGCAAAATAATGGGGTTTATATTTTTGTAATTTATGGCGGCTTAAACCTTGAAAAATATGATCTAGAAAAAAGAGATGCGCTTGAAATTACAGAAACAGATAAAATTGATTTTACTGCAAAAAAAGATAGTAAAATTTTATTAATTGAAGTGCCAATTTAAAAACATTGAAAAAATGAAAAACTATAAAAAAAATTCCATCCTAATATTTTTATTAACTATATTTTTACCCACAGCATCACAGGCTTTCACCAGTAATCCGGCGCTTGCGAAGCAGAAAGTTTTATTACAACAATATCAAGAACAAATTAAATTAAGAGAAGCGATTAGAAATAATAATGGCCAAAATAAAGATGATTCTTTTTTTGAAATTACTACGAATAACGGAAAGATAATTAATTTACAGAATTGCGAAGAAAGCTGCGCTGGCAAGCCTTCAACTCAATATATTTTGCAAGATGTAGTTAATGATAAATTTGCAATTTTTTCTCGCGCTCAAAATGATGCAACCAATTACAGCATTATTAATTTAAAATCTGGCGCAACTTTAAATGAGTCAAATTATCCAAATTTTTCTCCGAATTATAAAAAAATTACAATCGCTAACTCTAGTGAAATCAAGCTCTACGAAATCAGCAGTAACAATTTTATATTACTTTTTAACCAAAAAACAGCAGAGTTAAATTCTTTTAGACCATTAAATTTAAACCATATTCCAGCTTTTCATTCTTGGAAAAATGATAATGAAGTAAAAATATGCGGCCTATCAGAAGAGCAATTTAACTCTATTAATGAAAGTTCAGACAAGGAAATTAGCTGCAAATTATCCATAAAAAAATTCTTACCATTTAAGAATATGATTTTGTCTTATAATAGAGAATTAAAGGCTTGGGAATATAGAGAGACGGAAGAAAAATTTCTTGCTGGAGAGTTATAAACGCCAGTTCGTCGATAACAAATAAAAATTACTCACTCTAATTATCCGCCCTTGAGAGGGCAGCTTTTACTTCTTGTTGCCCGAGATCTTTAAAATGATTAGAGTAATAAAAAGTTGTCACCCCGTCGAATGACGGGGTGACAACTCTGGTAGCGTTTACGCGATAGTCTCTAAAAATTATATCCCAAAATCACCTTATAAATTCTATCTGCAACTAACTGATTGCCATTAACATTTCGATAGAAAGGAAATCCAACATCTGCGTAAGCTTTAAAGCTGCCAAAATTTAATTCTAGAGCTGGTGCAAAAAACATTTGGCTATAACCGCTATTTTGTGAAACAGAATTAATTCCGCCATCTTTTAATCTTTTTGAGCCGGTGATTTGTAAGATTGGCGATATTTTCTTAATTTGTAAAAAAGATCCTAAATTGTAATAAACACCAGTTGCAGCAGAAATTTCATCACCTATGCGATAATGGTTGCGAGTTACTAAAGCATGTTGCCACGATGTTTGAGCAAAATAATTAAACTTACCTTTGGCATCAATTTGACCCATATTATAAGCTCCAAGAATTAAGTCAGTGCTGCCAGTGCCAATTTGCATATCACGATGACCAAAACCACTATATTTATAATCTCCAGTTGGAAGTTTTAAACCAAAAGTAATGCCGCTAGACATGTCTGCAGAAAAGCCGGAATAAATTGCGTTAATTCTAACATCGCCAAGCGACTTTTGTGAAGAACGATTTATTTTTATGATATGAGACTCTTCTCCATGTTCGTCATTCATATGGGTATGAGTGACATCACTAGCAAATCTTTTCACATAAGGCAAACGAACTGCCATGCCCCAACTGCGATTAAACATATATTGCATGCCCGCAGTAACGGTCTGGGTTTTAATTTGCTTATGACTATTATTCGCATCATTTGCCTTATTTTCTTTATTCCAATTGCGACTCTGATTTATATAATCATATTGCAAAAAAGCAGTTCCGCCAGCGCAATTCGGAATTAAAGCACTAGTTCCAACATTAAAAACTCCACATCCGCAAGCACAAGCTAGAGCTTTTTGGGTATTTAAAGCGAATAATAGACAAGCAATCAAAAGAAATTTTGTAAACTTCATAAATGTTTATTTAAATTATTAATCATCTTCAATAACATCGCATCACCTCTTTATAATTTCTAGAAAATATTAACTAATGAGACAATTTGTCCAACTCGTAAATGCAAGATTTTAACTCTCAAAATACCAATAAAAAAAACCTTCTGCAGTTAATTTATTTAAGAATTATCGCGATCTTCGGGCAGATTTTAACTATCTTTTTTGTTCATTATTTTTTAAAGATTTCTTTACCTATAGCCTTAATGATGGCGGTAATCGCACTTCTGTCTTTAGTAAATTTAATTAGTTTTTACAGTTACAAAAAAAAGGCCAACATCAGCAATGGAAGATTATTTTTTGAGTTATTTTTAGATGTAATAGCCTTTAGCGGACAAATTTATCTTAGTGGCGGAATCTCAAATCCATTCATATCTCTATTTTTGCTACAAGTAATAATTTCAACAATTTTACTACAAACCACTTACGCTTATCTAATTTCAGCAATCACAATAATTTGTTATTTATGGCTTAGCAGAAACTATCAAGAACTTCATGCCTTTCATCACCACAGTCAAAACCTATTTGATTTACATCTTTATGGAATGCTGCTTAGCTATATAATCGCCACAATATTATTATTAATTTTCATCACAAAAATTGTTAAAAATTTAAAACAAAAAGATCAACAGGCTTTGGCGCAAGAACAATTAATAAGAATGGGATTATTCGCAACAAATGCCGCTCACGAACTTGGAACTCCATTATCAAGCGCCTTAGTAATTTTGAACGATTTAAAAGATACCCCTATTAAAGAAGAATTAAAAAAAGATTTTATCAAAGATATCGAGATCATTGAATCGCAAATTTATCGTTGCAAAGAAATTATTTCAGATATTGCCTCTTCATTTAAAAAACCAAGGCTAGAAAAAGCCTCTAAAATCAATATAAAAGAAGTATTTAGTGACTTAATAAAAAAATGGCAAAATTCAAAAGATCTGCCAAATTTATTTTATAATTTTAGTGGCGAAGAAGATTTAGAAATTATTTTAGATGACATTTTAATTCAGAGCTTTTTTGATATTTTAGATAATGCTTTTGAGGCCTCAAAACAATGGATATCCATTAGGGTGACAGCAACTAAAAAAATAATTTCTATTGAAGTTGAAGATAGAGGCGGCGGTTTTGAAAAAAAAATATTGGAAAATTTAGGAAAAACAAACTTAAGTACAAAAAACAGTAGTGGCCTTGGTTTGTTTCTGGCATTTAACAGCCTTCCTAGAATTAATGGAAAACTAGAAATCAAAAATATTAATCAAGGAGCTTTAGCAAAAATTATTATAAATTTATGAATGACCATGGCAATGTTTTGATTGTTGAAGATGATGAAATATTAGCTTATAGCTTAAAAAAATCTTTTACCAAAAAGGGTTATTTAGCCGAAAGCGCTAAATGCTTTGCAGAGGCTTTTGATGTGATTAAAAAATTTCATCCAAAATATGCCGTAGTTGACTTAAAAATTACAGGTGAATCTGGTCTAAAGATTATAAAAAAATTACACGAATTTGACAAATCAATAAAAATTGTGATGCTTACCGGATATGCCAGCATTGCAACCACGATAGAGGCAATAAAGCTTGGTGCTTCTTACTATTTAGCAAAACCGGCTAATGTTGATGATATAATAGCGGCCTTCAATGATAGTAAAAAATCTGATCTTTTGGGGAAAAAAACTTCATTAAAAAATTTAGAATGGGAATATATAAACCAAGCACTAATTGAAACTGATTTTAATATATCAAAAACCGCTAACTTATTAGGATTGCATCGCAGAACTTTAGCGCGAAAGCTAGAAAAAAGACATATTAAATAATTAAAAAGTCTTACCAATCTCAATTACAACAGAATTACGACCAACTTTCTTAGAGTTTGGAATTTGATATCCACTAAATAAAACAAAATCTTGCGGAAAATTATAGCTAATTCCGGTGGCAAAAATTCCATAATTACTATTTCCAGAATACCAATCATTGATATAACTCAGTTTGTCAGTAATTTTTTGCTCAAAACCAGCAATCATACAATTAGAATTTTTACCAAAAATTTGTCTACTTCCCGAACTTCCTCCAAAGCTTATTCTGCTTGAAGTTTGAGGAATTACGGCGCTTAACATAGCATAATTCCAAACTCCAACACCATTGCCTTGAAGAGAAAAAGGAACCATTGAACCAATAATTATTTTTGGCTGATAAGATGAAATTTTCTCTAAAGGCAGTGGAATTGCCGATTTAAATCCCATCGCCAAACTAGCATTTTTTGAAGATGGAGAACCTATATTAAAAAGCGTTGCTGTTAACTCGGTATTATAGCCAATTCCACGCACCAAGTAATGGGTTCCATTCCAAAATCTTCCATCTTTTTGGGTACGAAATTGCGATTCATGCTCAATAAAAGTTTTATTTTTTTCAAGCGCGTCAGCGGACGGAACATTAAAAATGGTTTGCTGCGCCATTAATTTTGAACAAAAAAAGAAGTAGAAAAATATAATAGATAAATATCGCATAGCCACTACAAAATATTAGCTAAGATTCTTTCAAAATCTTCTTTTGTAAAATCTTGTTTATCAGATTCACAATTCACTAAATCACCATTTTTATCAATAATATAAGTAGTTGGCAGAAATGATGGTTCGCCAAATTGATTAGTTTTAGCGTCAATTAACATAAAATTTGGATAATTTATTTCTGCGGAAATTTTTGTAAAAATATCACGATCTTTTTTACGATCAACACTAACGCCAATAATTTCTAAATCTTTAGCGGAATATTTATTTCGTAATTCTTGCAAAATCACCATTTCAGCTTTGCAATTGCCGCACCAACTAACCCAAAAATTTATTATAACAACTTTTCCCTTTTGCTCTTTTAAGTCAAAATTATGGCCATCTATAGTTTTAATAATAAGCGCTGAAGGCTCTGTTTCCAAAGCTTTCGCTGAGTTAAGCAGTAAAATAAAAATCGTAAAAAATAAAACAAATTTTTTCATTTAATTTCCTAAAAATTCTTGCACTAAAGTTAAGGCAGAAATCATTGCAGTATCTGCCCTTAAAATGCGAGTTCCCAAACTAATTGAATAAAGATTTTCCAAAAGCCTCATTTTTATAAATTCATCTTTAGAAAAGCCACCTTCAGGGCCAATTAAAACTACAATTTCACGATCATTTACATTAATTTTTGGCAATAATTCACTAGCTTTAGAAGCTGAGCCAGATTCATCACATAAAATTAAAATTTTCTCTCTCGTGGTTTCTTCATTTAAGAATTTATCTAATTTTTTTACTTCAAGAACATCAGCTAAATCATTTCTTTCACATTGTTCTAGCGCCTCTTTAACATTGGCCTTAAAGCGTTCTTGATTAATTTTATCAGAAATTGTATGTTGAGTAATAATAGGCTGAAATCTTGCAACTCCTAGCTCTACAGCTTTTGTGGCAATAAAATCAATTTTAACATTTTTTAACAAAGCAAAAGCCAGCGTAATATTTGGCGCTTTTTTTAATTCAGAAATTTTTTCTTTGATTTCTAAATTTAAAAATCTTTTTTCAATATTTAAAATTTTTGCTCTAAATTCACCATCTATGCCGTTAAAAACAAAAATTTCATCACCAATTCTTTGACGCATTACTTTTGTTAAATAGTCAAAACTATTATTGGAAATTTTAACCAATAAACCGGCTTTTAGGTTTTTTTCTTCAATAAAAAGTCTAATTTTTCTCATTATCTTACTTTGTTAATTGATTTCAAAATCATAATGATATACTATGG
>CAMDMO010000012.1 GCA_945902255.1 Rickettsia typhi
AGGAACTTAAGAAAAAAGAAGATTATCAACTTGAGCTAGACAATTATTCAGAAGAAAAGATTGATGAGCTTTACGAGCCTATACGAATTAAAAACACAGAAAAAAGAAACTCGGAAATTGAAAGAGCGGAAAATCTTCTATTTAACAAACCTTCTTTGAAGGCCAACCATGAATTTTGGAACAAAGTAGATTATTGGACTCCTGAAGAATTCGTAGCGCTTAGTTTCGACAAGGATCCCAAATCTATAACTAAAAAATATGTGGAAGCTGGTCAATTTGGCGGTATGTACCTTTCTGAGTTCGCAATATTGCAATTCCCAATAAAGTATTTGGAAAGACTTGAATTATTAGAAAGGTCTCTGGCGGAGAAAAATGTAAATAATGCCTCGATAGAAAACATAAGAATGAAACCACAAAACTGTATAAAATGGGCTAAAGATAAGAAAATAAAATTACCAGATGAGTTACTCAGTTTTTATGATGCTCCAACCAAGCAAATCAAAGGATCTTCAATGACAGAATTACCAAAAAATCTTCATTACAATGTAAAAAAAGTAATAAAATATATAGATGACCAATTAGATCAATCTTGTGGGGACGAGATAAATATTAGTATAGATATGTTTGGAAATAATCCTCATTACCTTTTTGAAGGTTTTGAAATGACAGGAGGAAATAATCTTAATTTCAGCAACACTTCTGAGAAAATGTCCGAAATACTTCTTAAGATGGAGCAAGAATTTGCTCTAATCTTAATTCAGGATAGAGTAAAAAATATGCTTGGCGATATATATAATTTTAAAATCAAAGTTTCTAAAGATTTTAAAAGTAGAACAAGACATTTATTTGAGACAAACTCCTCGCAAGATGGGGTAAATTTAGAAATTGAAAAACTTAAACTCCAACTTCAAGAAAAAGAAAATGAAATTGAGAAACTAAAGAAAGAAAAGCCACTTGGCATTAGCGAGAAAAAATCATTACTTAGAATGATTTATGGAATGGCAATTGGCGGCTATGGCTGGAAACCAGAATCTGCAAAAAACTCAGCAACAAGCGATATTACAGACGACATAAATAAGAATTGTTATAAACAAATTACAGATGACACTGTAAGAAAATGGCTTAAAGAAGCTAAGCAAATAGCTGGTCTGGAAGATTAATAATCTAATCATCAAAACCGAATTCGGTTTCCTCAAAACCGATTCGGTCACATCTTAATCGCACCTCTTAAGTTGCCGCGGTTCTTAATTGAACAAACTTTGTTTAATCAAAACCGCTAAAAACTATGACTCAAAAATATATTATTCTCACTTTACCTGAAACAGGATTTTTAAGATTGCCAGCAATACTGAAACTTTTTCCAATTGGCAAAAGCAGTTGGTGGCAAGGCGTTAAAGATGGAAAATTTCCTAAGCCTGTAAAACTTGGTGAAAGAACCACCGCTTGGAAAGTTGAAGACATCCGCGCGCTTATTGAAAAATATTCAAATCAATAAGCGACATGGGCAGAAGAATTTATCCCCTAAACAAAATCAAATATTGGTATTGCTATGATGTTGATGATGTTTGCCGTCTTTATTCAAAATATAAACTGCATCCAAAAACAGTTTTGGAATGGAGAAGGCAAGGATTGCAAGCAATTGATAACAAAAACCCAGCTTTGTTTTATGGAGCTTGTCTTACCAAGTTTTTGGGCAAAATGAATGAGTCTAATAAATGCAAAACTGCTTTTGATGAAATTTTTTGTATGACTTGCAAAGACGCAAAAAAGCCACTTAAAAAGCAAATTCAATTAATGCCAGAAAATAGGAAATTTTTGAAGGTAAAAGCTATTTGCCAAACCTGCAAAAATTTTATGTTTCAAAGCTATAAACTTGATGATTTGCAAAAACTCAAGCGAGAGTTTGATGTGGTGCAGGTTTTGGAATTATATGATTGTGATAATCCCCCCTTAAAGACTCCTTTTTTTGACCAAGCAAAAGATGGTAAAAAGGAGTGTGAAAAAGAACCAATTTTACCAAATTTATTTTTATGAAAAAACAGGAAACAAAAGAGCAATTTAACCCTCAAAACGAGCGAATAAAATATCAATTTCGCATTCATACTAAAAGGGCAATTAAGAAGGATGAGAAAACCATTATTGCCGAGTTAAAATATTTAAGAGAATATGAAATTTTTTCTCTCTTTGTCGGATTTGAAAAATACGACAGCACACAAGCTGACAAATATATTAATTATCTTTTTGATCAAAATTATTCCCTCTCTTATATCAATGATACACTTAGAACTCTAAAGGTTTTTTTGAACTGGTTGGAAAGACAAAAAGGCTTCCGATCCAAAATAAATTACAATGATATTGATTATTTAAACATCACCAACAATCAAAGAAGAGCTTCAAAGGCAACAGAACATAAAAAATCATATAGTTTTGATCAGATAATAAAAACCATCCGCCAAATGCCCTGCGAGACAATTCTTGAAAGAAGAAACAAAGCAATAATTTCTGCTAATGCTCTTTGCAGTTTAAGAATTTCTGAACTTAGAACGATTAAACTTAAAAATTTGATTGAGGAAGATGGTAAATGTTTTATTCACATTAACCCAAAAGATATTGATTCAAAATTTGCCAAAGCAAGATACGCCGATTGCGTCGCCCTGCCCCAAGATATTTTTGATAATGTGATTAACTGGAAAAACGAATTGATGACAAAATTTGGATTTACTGGCAAAGATCCTTTATTTCCCAAAATTCCTAGCAATTTTAATCAATTCAATTTGCTTGAAAGCGCCATCACTAAAGAAGAAATAAAATCTGGCTCACAAATGAGAGATATTTTTAAAAATGCCTTTGAGAAAGCTGGTTTAGAATATATCAACCCCCATAATTTCCGCCATACTAGAACCAAATTTGCAATGAAACAAAGTCCACTATATTTGAACGCAACAAGGCAGTCTTTGGGGCATAAAAATATTGATACAACATGCAATGTCTATGGCGAACTTTCCACTTATGAACAAAGAGAGGTGATTGGAAATGTTAAGGTGATTAAAGAGTTAAAACAGCCAGAAAGCTAACTCAAAATCCTTTTAGAAAAAATATCACGAACATTTTTAATATTGCGCTCCACCTCTTCAATTTGCCCAAGAATATTAGCAATTTGTTCGGCAGAAAAATATTTGGGAATTTGGTTAAAATATTTTAGATCTTCTACTAATGAGTTGGCTGATTTTCTGATTAGATGAAAGCCAATTATTATTTCGTTTTCTAGATTGGGATTGAGGTTTTTTTCTGGCATAGTTAGAATGAATTAAAATTATACAAATACTTAATTTATAACTAAATAAAGTCGCTATTTAGTTTTGTTAAGATTATTAATTACAGGCAGAAAAAGCGGTTTGCCTGTTTTTGGCTAAGCTAATTACTTTACTGTTAAAAAGTAATATTACTTAAAATATATCATATTATATAAATAATAACAATGTCAAGTAGTGAAATTAAAAACACAATCACCTCAAAACAATGTAAAGCTGCAAGGGCTTTTTTGGGTTGGTCTCAGCAAGATTTAGCCGATAAGGTGCGAGTTGTTCAAAAAACTATTACTGATTTTGAAAGAGAAGTTAGAACTCCGCAGAGAAGAATTGCCGAAGATATAAAAACCATCTTTATTGAGGCTGGAATTAAATTTGAGAATGATTCTGAAGGGCAAGGAGCTAAGTTGTTGAAAGAGTTTGATGATAATAAATAAATGACACAAAAAATGGAAAATCTTTTAGAAAAAGGCCTAAAGCTAGGCTTAATAAGCTTTGATGAGGAAAGAAATTTTATAACCTATATTCATCAAAATAAAAAGCGTAATTTCAATAACTCGGAAGAAAAAGTGCAGGTAGAAGCTTTTTTAAGCTTAGTTTTTCGTTATAATTACCCAGTACATAGGATAAAAAACTTTGTTCTTGTTAAAATGGGTTCCGATACTAAAGAGGCAGATATTGTTGTTTATAATGATGACGAATGTAAGCAGCCCCACATTTTAGTTGAATGCAAAAAACAAGAGGTTAGTGAGCAAGAATTTTTGCAAGCTATAGAGCAAGCTTATAGCTACGCCTATGCACTTCCAAATGATGTTAAATATGTTTGGATCACCTCAGGATTAAAAGATGAATATTTTGAAGTTGACAAGAAGAAAGATGATAGAGTTTCACATACCGACATCCCACAATTTGGCGTTAAAAATCTTGCCAATTACAAATATGTTTATGAGGCAACGGCCACAAAAGCAGAGAAAGGAAAACAACAATTTGCTGATTTAAGCAAAGTTGAAGAGAGCGAACTGACAAGGCGTTTTAAACAAGCCCACGATGCACTTTGGGCTGGTGGACAATTAAACCCATCCGAAGCCTTTGATGAATTGGACAAACTTATTTTCTGTAAAATTTGGGATGAACGAAAAGACCGCAAAACAGGTGAGCCTTATGATTTTCAAATCATAACCATTGATCAAGAAGAAGAGCCAGATAAAGAGAAACGAGCTAAAAAAGAAAATGAAAATTTATCAAAAAGAATAAAAGCCCTTTATGAGGAAGGCAGAAAAAAAGACGCCGAAGTTTTTAGAGATAATATCCGCCTATCACCAGAAAAGATAAGGACAGTTGTTGGCTATTTAGAAAGTGTGAATCTTGGAGAAACAGATTTAGACAGTAAAGGCAGAGCTTTTGAAACTTTTATGGATAGTTTCTTTAGGGGAAATTTTGGTCAATATTTTACCCCAAGACCAATAGTGCAATTTACAACCGACGCATTGCCAATCAACAATGATTCCTTTGTTTTAGATACTTCTTGCGGCAGTGGTGGGTTTTTATTATATGCTTTAAACAAAGTTAGGCAACAAGCCAACGACTTATACAAAAACCATAAAAGCGATGTTAAACAAGCTCAAAAACATTATAAACTTTGGCACGATTTTGCTGAAAAAAATCTTTATGGCATAGAAATTAACGAGCAAATATCCCGTGCCGCTAAAATGAATATGATTATCCACGATGATGGACACACCAATGTTATTTCTGCCGATGGCTTGCTTTCTCAAGATGAGATTGAAAAAATTACCAAAAACACTGGCTTTAAATATAATCATTTTAATTTCATCATCACAAACCCGCCTTTTGGTTCAAGCATTAAAAGTAGCGAAAAGAAATATTTAGAAAATTACCAATTCGGCAAAAAAGAGCAAGACTGGCTAAGCAACAAACCAATCAAAAAAGATAATGAGGGTAAAGAAAAGCAAGAAATAAGAGACAGTCAAAGCACTGAAGTTTTATTTATCGAGCAATGCCATAAATTTTTACAAGAAGGTGGATATTTGGCAATTGTTATACCCGATGGTATTTTAACCAATTCCAGCTTGCAATATGTAAGAGATTATATTGAGGAGCTTTATCGTATCGTTGCTATTGTTTCATTGCCACAAACCGCATTTGTCGCCAATGGCGCTGGGGTTAAAAGTTCGGTATTGTTTTTGCGTAAGCACAACAAAAAAACTACCGAAAAAATCTCTAATCAAAAATTACAACTCAAAGAAAAAATAAAAAATGAAAGCAAATTTATTATCACTCTTGAAAAGCTAGAAAAAGATAAGAAGCAGGCAATCAAAGATTTAGAAACCGCTTCTAAAAATAAGGCAAAAATTAAAGACCTAAAATCAATTGATAATCAAATCAAAGATGAAAAAGAAAAACTACAAGCCGAATTTGGGGACAAAATAAACCTTTTGAAAGAAGAGCTAAACGAAAAATATTTTAGCGAAAAACAAAAGATTTTAGACGACTACCCAATCTTTATGGCAATAGCTGAAAACATTGGTTACGACGCCACAGGAAGGCAAACAGGCAATAATGAATTGATAGAAATTGCCAAAGAGTTAGAGCGTTTTATCAAGCAAATTGAAGGTGAAGCAATATGATAATAAGGGGAATTTTAGACAGATCATTGAGTAATCAAATTTGCGTTCGTGGCTTTGCGAGAATCAAAGAACTTGCCAGAATTTCAAAAGCAGATAAGAGCTATCAAAGAGCGCTTAGGGATAAACAAAAAAAGGATATATCTAATTTTTTAACCGAAGAAGAATTTTTGTTTTTTCCAGAAGTTATATTAAGCTTAAAATTAAAATATGATCTTACTAAACCAAAAGCAAAAACTTCAAAAACCCCTACCCAACTAATCGAAAGCCGAAAAACCTTTAATTCCAATGTTCATAAAATTTCAATTAAGCCAATTATAAAAAAAAATAATAAGGTTTTTGATGTTAGCGAAACCAACGAAATAACTATAGTAGAAATACATATTGATGACGGCGAATTAAACCAATTAATTAGTGATGATAAACACCCTTTTCATCGTATTGACGGCAACCATAGATTAAGTGCGGCAGAGCAAATTGAAGGTGGCGATAGGATTAACCGCATGAATATACCTTTTTGTATAGTTTTGTTTGAAGAAATAACACAAGAAAAATTTGATCCCAAACAAGAGAAAAATATAGAAATCACAGAGGATAAGGGCAAGAAATTTGAAAGGGTGGTTTTTTATAATATTAATTCAAAATCCGAGCCCCTTACTTTAGAAGAAAATTTAAAAGTTATTATTGATGATAAAGAAAATTTTAAAAATGAAGAAATAGAAAGAATTTTTGGCAAAAGCGGTGTTCTGGTTAGGAAATTAATAGACAAAATTAACAAAGATCATTTTAACGATATAAATCACTTAATCGAAAATAATCTTAGAAATCTTGGTAGAACTATATTTGAAGCTATTGAAGAAAAATTAGAGAAAGAAGATGAAGACAATAAAGTGAGCAGGGTTTTTGAGTCTTTAAAGGCAGTTGAGCAAGATTATAAATCAGAAAAGAAATTAAAAAACAATTCTAGTGAGGGCTTATTTACCGCATTTTTATATTATCATATCACTGACAAAGTAAAATATAGTTTCTTCAAAGACTGGGTATTGAATAACCATATATTTGACATTAAAGAAGCAAAATACCAAACCCTTATTGAAATCTTTGACAAAGTTTCTGACAAGCAAGTTAAGGTATTTGTAGCAATGCCATTCTTTAGTGATGCAGAAATAGAAACATATAATCAAGCCTATAAAAGAGTCATAGACGAAATCAAAAAATCTAATGAGAGCCTTAATATTAATCTTTATGAGATAATGCAGCATAAAGGGCAAACATATAATATTAACAATAAAATGATTGAGCAGATTAATAATTGCACGATGTTTATTGCCGATATAAGCACAGCAAACGCTAATGTAGCTTTTGAATTGGGTTATGCAAAGAACGCCGACAAACCAATAATAATTGTTAAAAGAAATGACGATAAAACCAATATACCCTTTGACTATGCACAAGATATGCACCACTGCTACAATGAAAAAGCTATTCACACTTTAGAAAAAATTGCCTTACAAAATATTGAAGAAATTCTTCAAGAAAAAGGGTTAATATTCACAGGAGGTAAAAATGAAAAGTAGTTTTACCATATCCGAGCATTTAGATAAGAATAAGGTTTTTATTGTTAATTCTAGTGAGATTGATAATCGGCTAGATCCCAGTTGGTGCGTTTATTTAAATAGTGTAAAAAACTTTAAATATGAAAAAGTCTTATTAAAAAACTTATTACTTAAAAATCCTCAATATGGTGCAAATGAAATAGGTGTTGATCGAAAAAGTTATGATGATCCTAGATATATCAGAATTACAGACATTAACGAATTTGGAGAGCTAAATCGTGATATTGGGAAGACAGCTGATAAAATTGAAGAAAAATATTTTTTAGAAGATGGTGATTTGCTCCTTGCTAGAAGTGGAAACACCGTTGGAAAATCTTATTTACACACAGACACTGGCTACAAGTGCTTTTTTGCTGGCTATATGATTCGCTTTAAAATTGATACTTCAAAAACTCTTCCTGATTATGTTTTTGTATTCACTCAAACAAGAATTTATAAAAACTGGGTCGCGGCAATTCAACGCACAACAGGACAGCCAAATATCAACGCCGAAGAATATAGGAATTTAGCAATTCCACTTCCTTCTTTTGAGATTCAAAGAAAATTAATTTCCATTTATTACGAGGCTTTGAAACAAAAGCAGGAAAACGAGTCAGAGGCAGAAAAATTGCTTGCCAGCATTGATGATTATTTTCTTGATGAGCTTGGCATTAAATTGCCAACGCAACCAGAAAACAGCCTAAAAAATAGAACTTTTTACACTTCGCTAAAAGAAATTTCTGGCGGTAGATTTGACCCATTCTTTTATCAAAACAAATTCACAAATAACATTGGTGAAATTAAAAAAAGTAAATATCCAGTAATGCCTTTGAAGCACATTATTAACAATAATTTAGTAAAAGGAATTCTGCCTAGACACGAGGAAAAAGAAGGCTCAAATAAGGTTGTGCAAATTAACTCAATTAATGTTGATGGCACTATAAATCTTGATGATTTATTGACAGCAAAGGATATTTTTAGCAACAACCATCTTTTAAGAAAAAATGATGTTTTGGTTGTTATTACTGGTGCCACTATTGGCAAAGTTGCTTATTGGATTGAGCGTGATGAGAATTATTTTTTGGGTGGAGATATTGTAAAATTTCAAACTATAGAACCCGTTGATAGCGCTTATATATATTATTTTTTGCGAAGCTATCCAATCCAAACTCAAATTAAACGCGATATTACTGGGGCAACAAATGGACATTTGTCGCCAGAAGATATAAAGCATTTACCAATCCCACTCCCACCACTCCCAAAACAACAAGAAATTGCCAACCACATCACCCAAATAAGAAACCAAGCTCAATTGCTAAAGGAGCAAGCAAATATCGCCATAAAGCAAGCCAATCAAGAAATTGAGCAAATATTAATTGGTAGTTGATTAACTAGTCCTTATTCATTAAACTCAACTAAACATTAAAAAATAACTTACTCATGCACAGCTCTATCCATATAGCAAATAAGTTTCTAGAATTGGGGAAATTAAACAATGATATGACCCCTATGAAGCTTCTTAAATTAGTTTATATAGCTCATGGCTGGATGCTTGGTTTATATGGCAAACCATTAATATCTGAAGATGTAGAGGCTTGGCAATATGGCCCCGTTATACCAGAACTATATAGAGAGATAAAATCTTACAGAGATAAGCCTGTTGAAATATTAAGTATAGAGACAGGAACTAATTTAAGTAACGAAGAGTCTGATATTATTAATCAAGTATTTAATAAATATTCTAAACTTAATGGGTTTAAATTATCTGACATAACCCACACAAAGGAAACTCCTTGGCATATAATATGGAATAAAACGCCATACGGCACTATTCCAAATGACCTCATAAGAGATTATTATAGCAATTTATCACGCTCTTAAGTTTCATGAAAATAATACCTGATAGCGCGTTAAACAAAGAGTTAAATCAGAGTGATTGCGAATCTCAAAATATAGCTCAAAAAGAAAAAAATAGAATTGAACAAGAAATCTATAAAGAGCGTCTTAAGAATAGTAAAGATGGAATAACTCTATTTATAGATAAGCTTTATAAGCTAGGAATAGGATTTTTATTTGGCTTAGCTTGTATTTCCATATTGCTTATTTTGGGTTGTTTTTCGTGCCTGATCTATAAGTATATGAAATATATCATGGTAGATCTTGAGAAATTAGAAACATTTTTGCACGACGCATGGAAAGTATTATCTGGGGCTTCTATAATATTATTTGCTCAATTCTTAGGATGGACTATTAAAAATAAACACCACGAATTAAAAGAGCGAGATAAAGTAGATTAAAAAATAAATCTGGGGGTAAAAATGGGGGTAAAAACATTTTTCACATTATAATAAACTCAATATTTATAAGGCTTTAAGCCCTACAATGTTAATCCCTCCCAAGAGCCATTCGCTTACGCTAGCGCTACAGCGCAACAGGTCCGCAAGGAACTGTTAAGCCTGTGCGCTAACGTAAGCGAATGATCGCGCTGTAGCTCGAAGAGCGTAAGCGGACTGCTCCAACAAATTCATACTAAAAAACTTCCAACAAACCCTTACTTAAATTTTCTGCTCACCTCCAGAAATGCACTACACCTACATCCTACAAAGCCTCAGCAATCCATCCGTAACTACCAAGATTCACGTTCCTGATATTTTTTTCGAGGTGATGCTTCTTTTTCTACTTGATGATCTTGAGATTTTGGAGTCAAAAAACATGAAATACCACTACTGCCTTTTCCTTCTAAAGAAACACAGCTATAACCAGTTCCTGTAACTTCACACACATCGTAATTTGCATATCCAATTGGATTTGATTGACGGTGACATTCACCACTAACAGCGAAAGAGTTGGTTGGAAATAGTAGTAAAATTAACAATAATTTTTTCATATTTGATTTTGATTATTACTCGGTAATTAACGTTATAAACCTCGATCTTATTTGATTAAAAAAAGTGACCTGGTACCTTTTCTTTCCGAGTGCATGAATAAGATGATGATAAATGGGGATAAGGCTGTAGAAATTCAAAAGTCTGCAAATCAAAATAATAAAGTTAATCCATAATTCATGGGACACCCTTGGGACACTTAACCAAAAGAAGAGAAAGGTACCTGGTCACTTTTTTAAGTTTTAACTAAAAAGTGACCAGGTACCTTTTGATCCTCTTCTCTCTTACAGAACGGGAATACATACTAAAACAAATACCATTAAAATATATCAATGAATATGAAATAGATTTTAAAGAGAGCTTTTTATACGCGGATATTAAAAAATTACAAATAGTTGCGGAGCTTGGATTATCAATAAATTTATCCGCAACAGCAAAAAAATATCCGGAAAATTGGGATAATGATATTAATTTAAAATTATTAGATATTTAGTATTTTCAATAGCATTTTCACTAATAACTCCATTTATTTTCTATGAAAAAAATAACTCCATTAATCATTGCTTCATTAATTATTTTATCCTCTTGCTTTGAACAAAAAGAAAAGGCAGAGATTATTTCAACGGCTCCGGCGGGGGAATATTTTTTAGATAAAACTCATGCTAGTTTAATATTTAGAATTAATCATTTAGGGCTTTCTAACTATACGGCACGCTTTAAAAAATTTGATTCTACCCTAAAATTTGACCCAAAAAATCCAGAAAAATCAAAGGTAGTTGCCTCAATTGATCCATTATCTTTGGAAACTGATTTTCCCAATCCAAAACCTAATTTTAATTTGGAATTGCAAGGAGATAAATTTTTAGATATTGCAAAATTCCCAAAAATTACATTTACCTCAACTACAGTTAAACTTACCGGAGCAAATACCGCAATGCTTAGCGGTGATTTGGAATTGCATGGAATTAAAAAACCCATCACTTTAAATGTTACATTTAATGGTGGATATGACGCAATTCCAATGGATCCGGAGCAATTATCACGAATCGGTTTTTCAGCCCGAGGTTCGCTAAAACGCTCTGATTTTGGAATTGCCTATGGAATTCCAGCTCCAAATTCAAAAATGGGAGTTGGTGATGAAGTGGAGATTATAATTGAGGCGGAGTTTAATAAGAATAGATAGAATTTAGTCACCAAAATAAAATCCTAGTAGTAAAGGAGAAAAAGGTACCAGGTCTCACTTTATGAATCGTTAAAAAGTGACCTGGTACCTTTTTCTCGGTTATAAAAATATTAATGTCCGAGAAATGATAACCAGATCATAATTTGATGGATAAGATTCAAGGACAATATAGGGCTATTTTTTAATCATCTCCCCTTCCACCACCTCTGCCAAATGAAATCATCCCGAAAAGCTGAGCAACAAAAGATGGCTTACATGTTGTTGACGGAACATCGGAATTTCTTTTCTTAATAACGCTATCCTTATCGGGTGCTTCCGATATTGAAGCATCAGAACTTTTATCCACATAACTATGAGGTCTTTTTACTGTTTCCACTTCTATTTTTTCTTTAGCTGATGAAACACTGTCCTTATCCCTACTAAATAACGATAATATTCTTTTAAATAATGTTACTTTAGGTTTACTAAAGGTATCAGGTGCATCCGATATTTTCGAAGCATCAAAACTTTTACCTAAATAATCTTTAAGTCTTTTTACTGTTTCCACTTCTACTTTTTCTTGAATAGATTTTAACCGAACTAAATATTGCCCATCTTTTTCATTATTTTTTTGAGTAGTATCATATTCTCTTTTATTCGCCACTTTAGTTTTAACGTCTCTAATAAATCCTATATCTTCAAACTCAGGCGCATTTAACATATATGATAATGTAAGAAAATCACTTTGTTTCATTCCACGAATTTTTGAAGGCGCTTCATATTGCGCTTTAGTTAATCGCAAATCCTCCGCCGAAACTTTTGAGTGTCTTTCAGAAAACAGCATATCAACTCCCTTGACATGAATACCCAAGTCTTTTGCTACTTGCATGTAGGCTAAATGAGTTTCAACTTCCTCACTTGGATTAGTTTTTGCTCGCTCTATTGCTTTTCCTGTTAGAAATTTTATTCCTGATTTTTCTCGGGCATATTTTATAGCTTCTTCTAACCCTTTCTTGTTATCATATTCCATCTCTTGAGGTTGTTTGTGAAAATGAAGAGCTGCCAATTGTGCTTCAAGTAAAGTCAAAGCGACTCTATCACCACAAGTTTCATCAGATCCAAGAGAGATGGCATTAACTGTAGTTGCAATTTGCGGATCTTGATTAACCGCAGTAATTATTTGATGCAAAATAGCGTAAATACTTTTTCTTCCCGAATCTGTCTCCCAAGATTTAGTCTCGTTGCATCTGCTAATTAGAGCTCTAAAACCATCTAGCTCTGGATTCTCTAAGATAAATTTACTTAACTCTTCTCTTTTTAATTCATCTGGTTCAAGTTCCAAAATTAGCGGAAGAATTCCAGGTAATAATAAGGTGGTTTCTATTTTTTTTTGATCTTCGACGCTTAGATCATTATTTTTAACAGTTAATAATCTTAGCTTTGGAAGCTTCAATATCAAGTCAGGGACATTATTTAGCCAATTCGAATCAAGATCTATCTCAACTAATCCAATCATATTGGTAATTTCAGTTGGTAAAACCGTTAATTCATTATTTGAAAGACCAAGATATTCTAACTTAGACAAATTACCAATTGTTGCTGGAAGAGTATCAAGTTTGTTATTTGCAAGGTTAAGACTCACTAGATTTCTTAAATCTCCTATTGCCTGCGGTAAAGAAGTAAGATCATAACCATATAAATTAAGGTTATCTTTGTTAGATTCATAAGCAGCAAGTATTAGTTTAGAGGCCCCTACCCTATTGCGTCTCTGTTCACTATCAATACCAGCCTCATTTACCCAAGGTGCAAGACTTTTTTTAAATGCTTCTATTTCTGTAATAGAAGGTAATTGAATAGCAGGACGCGACATAATAAATATTTTATTAATTTATAAATTGGTATTAGTTGCTTATAAGTTTATTTTTTTAAAAAAACTAATAGTGAATTATGATAAAAGATTTTGATCTCAAACTGAAACATTTAAAGAATACTTCTGTAAGCTAGGTAAAGATCTGCTTTTTCTTAACTTCTAAAGCAAGAGCAAAATTAACTTAATGAGTTTTTCTTTTTGCTCCAAATAAAATACTCTTTATTTTCTGCTCCAGCTTTTTTTCTTTCCCCTTGTTCTGCCGTAACTCTTTTAACCCATGTTACTTGTTTCTTATCATCACTTTTTAAGATTCAGCTTTATTTTCCAAAGAAGCAGAAGCATTAGAAAAAGGGTACTAAATTACTTTCTTTTTCAGTATAACCGATAAAATTGACCACTAAATTAAATGGTTGATTTAATTCAAATCACAGCGTCGAGCCATTTATCCTTATGTTCAAAAACATAAAAGCGATCAATTGCCCATTTTCGTTGATTTTTGAAATTTCAAAAATTTTATAAGCTTTTGAAGTCATAGGAATCAAGCTTTTAAGAGTTATCGTGAACTATTTATCAGCGTCGTTATGAATCTTTAATTCGGCATTGATTTGCCTTAGCCCTTATTTCAGCTTGATTGCTTTTTTCATATTCATCCATGCACAATTCCTCTATATCATTATTTTATACTTAAGTAAAAAAGTTATTATCTTTTAGTTTTTAGTTAGGGTAAAAATTTGATCTAATAACTTTTTATTTCTGGAGGAGTTATGGTATATACCAAATCTAAATTCTATTGAATGCTCCTAATGTTTTTACGAAACATGGAATTTATAAAATGTCTATAATGATAAAAAGCTTCGAGCTCCAAGACTTATTCAAGAAGGCGCGGGAAGGTGATCAAAACAAATATTCTGACTTTCTTCGCATCATTACTAAGATTTTAAGTGGTTTTGTAAAAAAAAGAATTGCGGTAAATGATGTTGAAGATGTTGTTCAGGAAATTTTAGTTTCGATTCACAAAGCGCGCCATACTTATGACGGAATTAGGCCAATAATGCCGTGGATCTTTGCAATTGCTCGTTTTCGCATAGCTGATTATTTGCGTAAAACTTATTCTAATATACGCTTCGAGAATTGTGATTTTGAGGAATTATGCGAAATTTTGCCTGATGTAACTATTGTGGGTCGGGACGACGAATACATAGATGACATTTTAAAAAATGTGCCTTCGCGCGAAAAAACAATTTTAACTATGATGTATATTGAAGAATGTAGTGTTAAAGAAGTTGCAGCAAGTTTAAAAATGACAGAATCGGCAGTTAAAGTTGCGGCACATCGCGCTCTAAAAAAAATAAAAAAAGATTTTACTTTAAAATGAGAACAGAAGAACTGATTACAAAATTAAGCAATGAGCAAAGTAAAAAAACCCTTCGAAGCCCAAGATATTACGCTTCTTGGCTTTTAGTAACGCTAATTCTTTATGCAATTTTTATCCAATTTTACTTAGGATTGCGTAGCGATTTATCGGTGCAGCTGTTGAAAAAAAAATTTGTGCTAGAGATTTTTCTTCTAGCCTCTCTAAGTGTTACAAGCGCAATAGCTTCGATATTTCTAATCTATCCAGATCAATACCAAAAGAAACTATTGATAAAAATTCCCAATTTTCTATTCGCAATAATAATAGCACTTATCGCGGCGCAACTGCTTTTGCCAAGCGAATCACTGGCATTGATAACGGCGAATTCTCACAATATTGAATGTTCAATTTGCATTGCTGCAGTTGCTATAATTCCTTCCTTGCTGGTATTTAATTTAATAAAAAAAGGAGCTGCGACTAGTTTTAAAAAAGCCGGATTTTTTGCCATATTAACAACCACAAGCATTGGTTGCATCACTTTAAGATTAGCTGAAAACAATGATGCGGCGATGCATCTTCTTGTTTGGCACTATTTGCCAACCCTTTTATTTAGCTGTTTAGGAGCACTTGCCGGAAAATATTTTTTAAAATGGTAAATTTTTTTTACAGCTTGTAACTAAAGCTAAAAATATAACGAACCCAATTAATGTAGGGCAAAATTCGTGCTACTAATACCAAAGTTCATCTTTATATAGCCTTGGTATAAATTATTAAAAATTAAATCAAAAAAATATGTCAAATTCTAAAAAACTTGCCAATGCTGCTTTAGTTGGTCTTTTTGCTGCCAGCATTCTAACTGCTGGAAATTCTTTTGCCGCTAATGAGGCAAAATCTTCTTGCAATGGCAAAGACAGGACAAGCACAGAAAAAGCTAACTGCAAAACAGCTGATGGTAAAGAAAAACACGCTTGCAAAGGCAAAAATTCTTGCAAAGGCCAAGGCGGTGATAGTAAAAATTCTTGCAAAGGAAAAGGCTCTTGTAGCACCCAAAGTAAATAAGATAACTCGAGCAACAGGGGCAAGAATTTGCCTCTGTTGTTTATTTTATGAAGAGCAAAAAAATACCAATACAGGCTAAATTTGGCCTTGGTTTACGCTCAACACATTACGAATATATTTTTGCCAACAAGCCGAAGGTTGACTTCTTTGAGATTATCTCAGAAAACTTTATGGAAAGTGGTGGCAGGCCCAAAGCTAATCTTGCCAAAATTAAAGAGCTTTATCCAATTGTAATGCACGGTGTTTCGCTTTCGATTGGAACTGTTGATCCTCTAAATTCTGAATATTTAAAGAAGTTAAAAAAGTTAATTAAATGGATAAAGCCCCTTTGGATTTCTGACCATCTTTGCTGGACTGGAGTTGCCCATAGAAATACCCATGATCTTTTACCCCTTCCCTACACTAGTGAGGCGTTGCGACATGCGATACAAAGAATCAAGGAAATTCAAGATTATTTGGAAATGCCTTTAGCCTTAGAAAATCCCTCAACTTACCTTGAATTTAAAGATTCAAAAATACCGGAAGCTGAATTTATCTCAACAATGGCCGAAAAGTCTGGATGCAACTTACTGCTTGATGTAAATAATGTTTATGTGACTTGCTATAATCATGGGCTTGATCCGAAAAAATATATCGACTCTCTGCCCTTCGATAAAGTGATTCAAGTTCACCTATCTGGACATAAAAATAAGGGAAGCCATATTGTTGACACTCACGACGATTTCGTGGTTGATGAGGTTTGGAATTTATATAAATATTTTGTTTATAAAGCTGGGCGCACTCCAAATACCATGATCGAATGGGATGATAATATTCCTGAATTTAGAGTGCTTTTTGACGAGCTTCAAAAGGCTAAAACCGCCGCAAATGATTCTGCAAATTATATTTTGCCAAATATTTATCTTAACAATCTTGAAAAAAAATCAAAGAATACAACCCTTCTCAAAGACTCGCAAAAGTTGATGCAAGGCGCCATAATGCTTGGCGAAAATTTTGATAGTAAAGTTCAAGAATGGATTTTTGATAAAGAAAAATTTTCAGCCAAAGATCAGTTAAATGTATATATTAATGCTTATCGCTATCGCTTAAATGACGCTACGGCTGAGGATTATCCGGTGCTAAAAAATTATTTAGGAGAAAAAAAATTCAACGATTTGATTTGGGATTTTGTTAATAATGAACAGCCCAACCATTTTAACATCGCAAAATATACATTGAAGTTACAAAAATTCTTAGAAAAAAAATATCCCAAAGACATTTTTGCTCATGAGCTATGTTGTTTGGAAACAATAATAGCACAGTTGCATGAGCCAGAAGAAACTGCACCGCTTGAACAAAAACACCTAAAAAATATGACGGCAGAAAAGTTAATGCAGTCAAAACTATATCCACGCAAAGCCCTCAGGTTACTTGAGCTTAGCTATTTGGTTAATAAATATTACCAAGAAATAATGGATGAAAAAAAATCAAAACATGTAAAGAAGAAAAGTTTTTTAGTCATATTTCGTCACGAAAATTCGGTTTGGCGAATGGATTTAGAGAAAGAGGAATTTAAATTATTACAAAAATTATTCAGCAAAATGAAGGTAGCTGAAGCCTTGTCACCTAATAAGAAATTAAGCCCAGAAATGATTTCAAAATGGTTTAGCAAGTGGATTAACAATGGATTGCTCGCGGTTCATAATTATTAACATCAAAATGGAGAAAATATGTTTATACTAAATTTTTTGATTTTTTACCCAAAGAAAATTGCTTCTTATTTTGAGTGGGCAGGTCCGCTTTTAGCGCGCATAATTGTTGGTTATGTTTTTATGCTAACTGGCTTGGCGAAATTACAAAATCTTGATGAGATAATTAAAAATTTTGAATATTGGGGCGTACCTTTTCCACATTTTACAACGCCATTTGTAGCTGGATGGGAATGCTTCGGAGGCTTGTTTTTAATGCTTGGATTGATGACCAGAATTTGCGGCGGCGCACTTTCTATTGTTATGATTGTGGCAATAATTTCGGCAAAACTAGGCGAAATTGATTCGCTAGAAACTTTACTTGGTTTTGAAGAAGCGATTTATTTTGCAGTTTTTTCTTGGTTGGCAATTTGCGGTGCCGGCAAGGCTTCTCTAGATTACTTATTTGAAAAAAAATTTTTATACAAAAATTAAGAATATGAAAAAAATAATTTTTACCTTCCTTAAATTTAACACAGATTCTCTCTTCTTAAATTGATCAAAGCAATTAATTGATAATTTAAGTTAAAAAATTAAAACGATTGTGACTGATTAATTCGGAAGGAATTGGTTATTTTAAAAAAGGGATATAATTCACGTCAGTTTGGAAGGGATAAGATGTTTAAAAAATGGGTACGTTCATTGATAGTTTTTAGTTAGTCGCGCAACAACGCCAGCCTAGCTTTTTTTAATAATATCATTTATGGTGGAAGCTAGAGAATTTAATTTATCAGTGAGCAAAAAGAAGTTTTTTAAGGTAGTTTTACAAGCATAGAGAGGCCCCTTAGATAATAAAAAGATTTTTTTCTTGCTTTCATTTTGCAAAAATTCTAGAAAGAAATTTTTTTATTATTTATTATAATAAATACTATTTTGATATATGAGTAGAGAGGGAAAGGGAAGAGGAAGGGGAAGGGGAAGTGTGCTTGATAGGCTAAGAGGTAGGTTAGAAAAAGGCGTTTCAACCCAAGAGGCAACAGAAGGAACGATGGCAATAGCTTTTTCTGCCCAAGCTAGCGGGAAAGATCCTACAGAAACGTTTCTTATGATGATTGAAAACTGCATCAAAACTAATTCTGTCGAAGACTTAAGAATTGCTATAGATCAGGGTCACTTGAATAATAATAGAATTTTTCTTCAAATTCCCAATTCCCCTAAATCATTGTTGCACTTTATAAATAGCAAAGAAATGTTGGATCTTTTTTTATCAGATAAAAGAGGAAGATTTCCATCATTTATGAAAGCCTTAAATATAAATATAACCCTTGAATTATACAAAAACATAATAGAAAAATTCCTTCCAGAAGATTTCGCCAAAACATATCTCACGCCTAATGGAGAGAATTTACTATATCTTGCAGCATCCAATATTTACGATCCAGGTGTATTTGTTTATATAGCAAAAAAATTTCCAGAACTAATTTTAAAGAACTAGAAGTAACCACTGAAACTTCTATGGCTGGTGGTGGTGGAGCTGGAGCTGGAGCTGGGGCTGGGGCTGACGGCGGAAGCACCGTTGAAATAATAACTCCTCTTGAAAAACTTCTTATTAATATACTCTTTGAAAAAAACGCTCCAAGAAACTATTCCGGACTATCAATAAGATTGACTTCTTTAGGGGAATATAATTTTACAAAAGACAGAAAGAGTGTAGGAAACATACTGCATCAAATTTTTGATTTTATTGACTCGCCGCTATGTCAAAAATATTTAAAACCTAGTCATTTAGCTGGAATTCTTAATATTACGATAGGTGCCGTTAAATTGAAACCAGATTTAATCACGGACTCTTTTAGTCATCATCTTGAAATATCACCACTATTTCAGTTAATTTCACAATTTAAAGAGCTGGGTCCCCTAAAATCCAATTCAACTATGGCAACGCTGAATTACAACATTATATATAACTTGATAGTTAATATAATTAAAGTGAATCCTGAAATCTTAGCTCTTGATTCAAGTCATGGACTTGACGAGGGCTCAAGAATATATGTTTTTAATATTTTACCAAAGGAAGTACTATCAAAAGAGTTTCTCTCGCAATCTTGCGAATTAGCTCAAGAATATGGGCATTATGAATTGGCAAAAGAAATTATTAAAAAGAGCAAAGAACATGATTTTATAGGCGATGAAGAATACGCAACTACATATCAAGAAATAGAATTGAAGAAAGGCGGAGATAAATTAAATTCATTGATAAAAGAAATTCAAGATCCTACTTTAGATCCTACTTCACCAAGAAAAATCGAAATGGAAAAAGGCGCCAAAGAAAAATTGATAACGTTTTCAAAAAAACTTCTGGCTGATAGCAGATCACACCACTTAACACCTGACCCTACAATAAAGCTAGGTGGCGCAGCTAGACCTGCGACATTAGCCGGAGCCGGATCAAGTTATCGCCCATAATAGCAATTGCATCGGAAGAAATAAGGTGTGCGATTCATATACATCCTTACAAATAAACTGTCAGATTAAATTTAATTCCGCTATTTTTAACAGAATTTTATTAATCAATAAAAGCAGTTTTGAGCATAATCAAAAAAATGGGATGGTAATTT